>JAQWSU010000036.1 GCA_029243025.1 Pirellulaceae bacterium
GCTGACACCGTGCTGACACCGTGCTGACACCGTGCTGACACCGTGCTGACACCGTGCTGACACCGTGCTGACACCGTGCTGACACCGTGCTGACACCGTGCTGACACCGTGCTGACACCGTGCTGACACCGTGCGAACGTCTGGCAATTCGGCAAGACGGTTTTCGTCCCAACGATGGTGGCCTGGTCACCTTGAAGACCGCCGACGGTCAGGAGTTTTTCGATGCACATCGTGTTGCGGATCGAATAGTAGGTCGGTCGGCGCGGCACGATGGACGCTGGTTGTATGCCAGCGAACCAACTCCTGGAACGGAGAACCTGTTTCAGTGGCAAGACGATATTGTGATCAACGAAATCATGTTTCACGCGGCGGACACACCAACCAATCACAGTCTGCCGGAAACGGTGGAACGTCACAGCGTACTGGATTTTGACAGGGATCAGTGGCTCTACAACCAGTCGGGCGATGGCCTGGAAGCAGGTTGGTGGGACACTCGATACATACCCGATGGCGAGAAATGGTTTCAGCGACAGGGCCTGATCGGTTTCGACACGACCCCATTGGCCATGTTCATCAACACGGAACTAAATAACCCCCGTGATACGGCGCCGCAGGTTGTCACCTATTACTTCCAAACCGCCTTTGAAATGACGGTGGACCAATTGCGGGAGGGGAACGAATTTGAGCTGTTACACTTCATCGAATCCGGCGCGGCGTTTTATCTCAATGATCAGGAGTTTCACCGTTTTAATCTCAGCCAAGACGCCGATTCACAAACACTTGCTCTTCCCAGTGTCAACAACGCCATAGCCAATGGACCCTATAAGATCCCGACCGAAAGGTTCAACGATGTGACGGAGGAGTCCCTTCAGATTCGCCTTAGAGCTGCCCCAATTGAACCGACGGGAAAGACCGTTTTGTCGGCGGAACAACTGAACGCTGGTGATCGGGTTATTGTAAATTGGAAAGAATCATGGTGGCGAGGGAAGGCGTTGGAAGTTTTTGCGAATGACATGGTGAAGGTTCACTACATTGGTTGGTCCGACAATTGGGACGAGGTCGTTCAAGTAGCACGAATTCAGCTTCCAGCGGAAGGCAATTAGCAACAACCTTCATACGTTGAGTCGACGCACTATGGAAATTGCCTTTTGACACTCTTTTTATTCGCGGGGCGCGTTGGCAGAGGCCGTGGTCAGTTTCGATATTTGTGCAGGGCTCTCGACCGATTTATTGTGCCGCATCCGTATGACGACTTCGTTCGGTGAGGCAAGCTGACTGGTTCGCGTGAGAAAGGTTTCAACCAGCACTCATGGTCTTTGTGACGGGGTAGGGCGCTGTTTTCGATCGTCTGATTCATCAAACACGCGTTCCAAGCTTTGGAGGTCGAGCGTTATTTTCTTGCTCGCTCTGTCCGTTTCAATCGTGACATCGGTTTTGCCGCTTTCCTTCCACTGGTCGGAGGACTGTAGAGGTGAACGTTCAGATACGAAATAGAGTTGATCAATGGCGGCGACCGTTGACGTCGGCAGTATTTTGACTGCTGCAAGGGCTTGGTCGACGTAGCCGCCAATCGTAAATGCTAGTACCAAGTCAGACGTTGTGAAATCACCGTCGCCATTCCAATCACCTTCGGCGAACGTTGAATTGCCGGCAATGTCATCTTCAAATTCTCCCGCCTGCAGGATGGCGATCAAGTCGTTTGAGTCGAAGCTTCCATCGCTATTTGCATCACCTGGACGACCTGTAGCCACACCGGGTGAACCGCCCGGGATACCGCTGGGACTCCATGCATCGGGTTGGTTCCACATTGCGAGATCGGCGTCTGGGTCGATGATGACAAGTGATTGGCCGCCGCCGTCGCTGGCTGGGTACCAGGCATCCTCGAAGGCGAACTGCTGAATTGTTTGCAAACCGGCTCGCAACGTAATCGCTTCACCCGCATTGCTGAGCTGGCCGTTCCACTGACCAGCCACGGGCAGATCGTCGCCATATCTTGTGCGGAAAGCGAGTGAATCTTCGACCACCAAAACGCTTTCGCCCGGAGCCAATTCGGTGACCGCGCTCGTCGCGAAATCAAAATCAACTCCCATGCCGTCAACGGTGACCAACCGAGCGTCCGTCAGTTGAATCGTGTCAGGCCCCGTGTTCAGCAGTTCCAAGTACTCGAAATCGTCGTTGTTGTTATGACCGTTCGTAAGCTCACTGGTAGTGGGATCGGCCGGGTTGTACATGATCTCGGTGACCCGTAAATATTGCTCGAGCGGACGGTCGGTTACCGTACTTGTTACGTTGATCGTACTGGCACCGACCAGCTCGCCACGCAGGTTGGTGGCTTCCAATATCAGGTCGGTTGGACCGGCGGGCACCGGCAAAGTCAGCTTCCAAATCGTATTGTCATGCCAGACGACGTTTAACGGTTCTTCGGCACCCCGGACGCGAATGTCCCGGACGTCGATCCAGCCGCTCCCCGTCAGCGTTACGAACGCGTCATCCGTCGTGATAGGTCCCACCGTGTCGATGGCAAAGTCGACAGAATCTGGCAGTCGATCTAGCACAAATGCACGACGTTTTTCGATGTAGTCCCTGATTTCTACTGTGGCATCGAGACGCACGAATTCCGAGTAGTGTTCGATCCACGGGCCTAAGTAATCGACGTTGTAAGTCGTTGACATGATGTCGTGCAAATGGCCAAAATAATGATGTCGGTTATTGGGGATCCGGATGATTTTTGCGAAATTGCTACCGCTACCCAGCGGGTTCAGCCGCGGCGAATGGTGAAACGTCAAGTCTTGATCCCAAGGCATCGCGACGACTCGCTGATCTTCCGGTCGCACGAATAACATGAGGTTGTGGGGTAAACCTTGATGGTAAGTATCGTTGACGCCACCCAATGATGAATATGCGAAATTTCGCAGCCATTGGTCAACGTCCATTGTTTGTTGCGACTTGATATCGATTTCGCTACCGTTTCCACCATTGGGAAGGTCAAATGTTTTTCCGAGCTCGATGATCTGTGAGTAGTCGTCTCGCTGCCGGTGGTTTTTGATTAAAAGGTTCCAGCGGTATGCCTCCTTGTTGGGTCCCATATCCTCGATGTCAACACCGAGCACTGCATTGGGGGTTAGCTTGAGACCTTCTACGCTGCCATCGACCGTACGATTAGTGTGATAGATCAATTCCAATTCGAACCGCGTTCCATCGCTACCGTTTGCGAATGAGGCATCTAGAAATTCGCTGTCGTAGCGCGCCATTTGTAACTGCGCGGGACCGGTAAATGAATTGTCCGGCGGTATGACATAGATGAGGTCGTCGTACATGCCGTGGATTCCGCCGGCGGCTGTCGCGATATGCTTGAGCACAATTTCGCGATGACTTGCGCCTGCACCAAATTGATTGTCCTTGCGGTCGATCGCGATCGTTTCGTGCACACCACGGAAGAGTTGATCTGGATGGAACTGAATATTGTAGCCTCGAGTTGATCCTGTTCGCCCGAATCCGCTTCCCTTAAGTCGAACGGCAACATCATAATAGGCCTTGCCATCGGTGATAATTGTCGCGCCCAAACGATGATTTGATAAAAGATTGGTGTTTTTATTTTGCAAGGCGACATCGGCAGCTGTCATGACCAAACGAAAACTGTGTTGACTTGTCGAACGATCACGACCGTCATTGACAACGAACATCGACCGCGACTCGGGCCCCTGTGGCGGAAAGGTGGAACGCGCGTCGCGGCCGTCGGTGCCTTCCGCATAAAACTGTACGACCGTTGCTGATGAATGCGGTGGGATCACGGCTGCATACTCGCCTCCATCTTTCGCTGACATGGCGACTCGGTGCCACTTGCCTCCATCTGCCGCGTACCACAAAGACATTGATGCAACAGTGTCCGGGTCTGCAGCTCGGAGTGAAACTGTTACTTCGTCCGTCTTACTTGGTATGAGCGGAGTGTGCTTTAAGTCCGAGTAGGTAGGGCCTTGGTTGGATACGATCTTGGAGTTTTGTGCGCCCGGCGTACCGTTTGCCTTCGGTACGTCCAACACAGAAGTCCGTGCGAGTTTATTAAAATAGAGTCGGGTGTTGACTTGGCTCGAACCGGCTAGCCAGCGTGCTCGGTAGGAGATTTCGTAGTCCAATCCAGGTTGGATCGTTGTGTTGTCCACGAATGTGGTCTCGACATGGTTCGACATATGCTCGGTGGCGCCGGTCGCGACTAGATGCAAAACAGGATTGTCGGGATCATCCGGATCGGCAACGACTCGCGACAACCCATGGGCTCCATGGTTCCCGACCAATCGATAGTGCTCTAAACCGTTGTCAAAAGTACCATTCTGCATCATCTGGCGTGCGTGGCCGTCCGGATCCTCAATGACGGAAATGTCATCGATCATTATCTCACCCGCCTCAAGCAGGCCGAAAATGAGCTCGTTCCAGATGTGAGGGTCGTTTGTTTCGGGGAAATCTCGTGTTGAACCTTGGTAAGTAATTTCTTGCCAATCGGATTTATCGCTCTCATCACTGGCGGTCCATGATTGGGCTCGCGCGTTTTCCGCATGGGGGTCGCGTAGTTCTAATGTCGAGCCATTTCCATCGGCCATTGATGACCAGTATCCACCGTCGAAATACGGAACTTCGTCCGCGACATTTTGTTGGTTGTCCAACAGCACAATGAGGTCGGACGAATTGCCCAGGCTGCCCTCATATCCCCCCGTCACGTGGGTCAATTGAGGATGGCTTTGCCGAAAAGCATTTACGTCTTTTGCAACGACCAGATAATCGCTAGGTCGGATTATCGTTCCGGGTTCAAACTCGAATCGTACTGCTTCATTCAAATTCCAGCCTGTCAAATCAACCATCTGATCGCTGCGATTGTATAACTCGATCCATTCTTCATTCGATTCCACATACGGTTCGCCGGGGATCACATCGGTGAGCGGTTCGGCAATTGACAGCTGGGCTCCGAGTACCATATCGAAGCTTGAAAGGGTCCGCTGGTGCAATTCCACGGACAGCACATTTTGGCCGATCTGGAGCGCATCCGTCGGGATAATTACGGGGCCGATCGTTTCCACCTGACCCACGTTGGTATCTGCCAACACCTGGTAATCGAGCGGACCTTCGGGAAGATGATGCCGTTTGATTTCGATACCGTTCAAATAAAATGCCGCTCCATCGTCAATCAGATGCGAGAGTTCAAGTTGCAGCTCAGGCCGGCTAAGATCACCAGTGAAATCAAATTGGGTCTGAAAATAAAACGTCGCCACGCGAGGGTCATTTGACTTCGGGTCGTTCAACTGCGTTTTAATTAGTTTGCCCGTTGTACCT
Organism: Pirellulaceae bacterium; assembly: GCA_029243025.1. Taxonomy (NCBI): domain Bacteria; kingdom Pseudomonadati; phylum Planctomycetota; class Planctomycetia; order Pirellulales; family Pirellulaceae; species Pirellulaceae bacterium. The sequence continues at coordinate 5,323 of JAQWSU010000036.1, forward strand.
CGACCGAAACCAAGCGGTGCTGGACCGGAAAACCAGTTGATATTGTCCTCTTCAAACGTCGTCGTAAACCAGTTCGCGCCTAAGTCTCGACCCGATTCATCGTACAACCAGGTTGCGTCGAATGAGACTAATCTCTTTCTGGAAAACGTGGCCGGAGTTGCAGGTTTTTCGACTGTCGGGCGGGCATGGTATTGAATTTCATTGATGACAATCTCGTCGTGAAATGCGAATTGATTGGTTGCTCCGGGTGTTGCTTTGGATGGATTCATCCATCGTCCCGCGTGCTGCGCTGATCGTCCCTTGAGTTGATTGGCAACGACCTGGCCATCAATGACGGATGTTTCGCCGAAGTTGTACAAGAAAAGATGATCGCCGACGCTTGGTTGAAAGCCTAGATCCGTTGCTTCGATTTTCAGAAACTGTCCAGCTGCAAGCTCATGTGCCGATAAGGTGTGCTTTGAGTTGTCTGCTGAACTTTGAATCACGAATCCTTCTAGATTGACTTCATGATCACCGAGGTTGATGAGTTCGACCCAGAATTCGGGATCGGTAGCGGCAGCCATTTCGTTGATGCGTATTTGTGGTGGTGTCGTAAGAATCGGCGTTTCCAGAATGGTTAATTTCGCGTCAAATTGTATGTCGTCCTGGTCGCCGTTTGCTCTGTGAACTTCGACGGCTAAGACGTTTGTGCCAAGTTGAAGATTCTCAGCCATGATTTCGAACGGACCGACTGGCATGGCATTCGCGATTTCACGAGTCGCACGTGTCGCGAAGTCGATTTCACCGTCCGGCATGTTGTGTCGATAGACTTCTTGTCCGTTTAAGTAGAAAACGGCGCCGTCGTCAACCAGCGCGCTGAGTTCCAATGCAAGCTCTGTGTTCGGCGTGCTGTCGTAGTCGAAAGTCTGGCGGAAATAGTAGCTGTTCGTATGGTCTTGCAAACGTGAGTTCGTCGCCAGCGGGAAAGCTGTGCCTTCTAATTGGACGCGTAGTCCAGACGGGTTGGGATCGACACCACCATTGGTGAACATGAATTCGAGGTTGTTTAGGTTTTTCAGGAATCCGTGGTTCACCGTAAAGGGGCCTTGAAATCTGGTGAAGCCGGATGCTTTGATGTCTAAGCTTTTACCATTCAAAAGCACATCATCCAGTCGGTCGTCAGCGGCCACCTGAATCGTGATGGAAGCGGTGGATGCGTCCCATTTGCTCAGGTCGAATTCATGGCGAAAGGAGTAGGAGCCGGAGGCGACGGATTGAGTTCCTTGACCGACAAGTCCGATCCAATTGGACTCGGCGTTGTTGGAAATCCACGCTGGATGACCGAGCATGGTTAGCAACGCTTCGCCATTCTCATTGTTTCGCCAATGATCATCTGGTTCACCTGGATCGAGAGGTTTACCAAGATCGTTCATGCCTGTGCTAAAAAGCGTGGTGATTGCAGCCGGTTGGGCATTGTCGATCACGTCGCGACCGGCGACGAATGCGGCCTGGTCGATTGACCACTGACTGTCATCAAAATTAGACTGTCGCCATTCCGATCCAAACTCGGTTCCACGGTCATCAAAACGCCACGTCGAGCCGAGTGGAATTGGAGTCGTGCGAATAGTAGAAGGGTCAAATTCGAGAAAATTCTTTTTGCCCGGCGTTCCAAAGAGCTGGCTGCTTCCGATCCAATTGATGGGTTGCGCGCTCCCGGTCATCGGGAATTGTTTCGCAAGCGTGACTCCTGACCCGTCCGGTACCACTGGCCAAGGATACTGGTCATCGTATTCCAGTCGATCCATTGTTCGATTGCTGTTGTTTCGCAGTTCGATCGTTTCGCCACCGTTCGAGAGTTTTCCATTAAACGGGCCCAGCACGTTGTCAGGCCCGTCCGGCTGTTGAAACTTGTTCGGTTCGGCGGCAATCACCAAGTATCCACCGCCTGGGATTCGAGTTCCGGATGGAAACGTGAAGTTGACCCCTTCGGCGAGTTTCCAACCCGAAAGGTCAACGTCGACGGCTAACTGATTAAATAATTCGATCCATTCCTGCCCGCTCGTTTCGTTGGGCGGATGATACATGACCTCGTTAAAAACGACGGTGCTGTCAAGGAGATGTCTCGGTTCTAGGTATTCGATGAAACTGCGATTTGGTCGGTGCGTTCTCGCTTGCGATCGACGCGGACGTGTTCGAAACGTCGAAACGAATTTTCGGCTGAAAAACTTCATGAATTCGGCCCATGCTCCAGATTTGGCAGTTTGAGTTAACTATCCGCATTTCGCAGCATTGAACAAAACAGCACGATGAAGTTAACCTTCATCGTGCTGCGGTTCGGTCACCTTGTGCGGGGCCCATGCTATGATCGAATTGATCGAAAACGTAAGACGGCGAGTAAACCAATTCCAGCGATAATTATGGCGGATGGTTCCGGTACTGCAGCTGGCGACTTCAGACCTTTTTCGTATCCACCATCGGAAAATGCGGCGACCATATCACCCGAATTGAATACGCGGTCGGCGGTCCAATCACCTTCATCCCAAGTGGCCGGACCATCTGTCTCGTATTTACCGCCACTAAACACTCTGACCAGGTCAGACGAGTTGAACTCACCATCCAAATTGGCGTCGCCGATCCAGGTGTTTAACTTACTGCTGTCACCAATAAAGAAGTTCAGATCGTCTCGGTCGACGCGTGAATCGTCGTTCACATCGAACTTGCTATCGGTGTCTCCGGCGAAAATGGCAGCGGAAAGAATGTTGACGTCACCCAATCCCAGCGAACCATCGCCATCATAATCGCATGGATCGCCAATCTGAGGCACCAATGTCATTTGATTCCATGTCGTCAGATCGCCAATCGTGTTCACGCCTTCGCCTGCATCCCACAGGAGCGTTGGGTCACTGCCAAACTCTTCGCCAATCATCAAGAATCCATAACCATGCTCGTCACCCACTTGAGGGATGTAGGCTGGATTAACGTCATCCATGGCGATCGACCAAGGTAGTGCGAGCTCCAACGTGTACCCGATCTGATCGCCGTTTGCATCGACCTGAATCGTGCCAGCCAGCCCGCCATCAAGGATTTGATCACGCTGACCGTCTTTGAAGAGAGCACCATGTCGATAGATGTCTGGCCCAAATTCATCCCGGGTTTCCACGGCAACGTCATAGATCGCTCCGGGACCACCTCCCGGGTCGGGAGGGAAAAAGGCATCGTGATCATTATTGGGATTGAACATGGGCTGAATGATGTCATTCGCATTCATTGGACCGCCGGAATCGCAGCAGTCATAGTATGGTGTGTTGTCCAATGCGACGGCCGAGATATAAAGATTGGTTTCATCCCAGGAAGTGTAGAATGTCGCACTGACATTCTCGTGCTCGGTTCCCGATTGCGCGACAACTAGCGTACCACCCGTTTCCTCAATTTCGGGATACCCAATAAAGGTTGGTAACTGTCGCGACATTTCCTCAGCGGTGACGATCCCATCGATCGTCGGTGTGTGAAATGGAACCTCGTAGTTAATTTGCCCGAAGGTGACGGCTGTGCAAGCGAGTGTAGCAAATGCAGCGGAAAAAAAAACAAGCATCTTCATCCTACTACTCCCATATCTAATGTGAAAGTGAAACGACAAAACGGCTGAGCGCTCTCATATTGAACATCTCTTCCGCAGCGTTGGTATGAATTATGCAGAGTTGTGAGTTACCGAGATCTTAGCTAGTGCTGAATCAATTCACAACTTTTTTTGCCAGTTTATTGCCATGCGTACCGGTTTTAGGGGGGCAAGGAAATCGCTCCCAAGAAGATGGACTCAGATCCGGAATTTTAAACGCCCTCTGGCAGCAGCAGTCGAGAGTATTAGGAAGTGCAATTTCGTTCAGGATCCGGGAACGCAATGCCGTTACTCCGACGTCGGATATTGTCGGGCGGATCGCTACAACGTTAGACGATATGGCTGTGTTCGATCAGATTCATCGGAATGATGGCATGTCGGATGAAAGCGAATCCTTTCTAAGGCTTTTGTTATCGAGATGCGGCGATCACACACATCGAAAGCGCGTTGGAAGTTCTATGGGCTGAGATCGTTTCGGGGAATTGTTTCAGAGTCCGGCTTGGTTAGAGTGTTGATCGGTACGGCTGATATGTTAATTTTCGAGTTGTCGGGGGAAATCGACCGATTGTCGTATGGAATTAACAAGCGAAAATTTGCATGGAACGAAACGCTAAGATCCTCGTTCTTGCTGGGGAAACGTGAGCACATCATGGACAAGATCAATAAACGTGAATTTATCAAGACCACGGCTATGATTGGATCGGCAGCCTTTGTTCCAGCCGCATCGCTTGCGGCAGCCGAAGAGGTGGACGATCCGGCGATGATCGCGACCTAGTTGACGAGCATTTCGCATCCGCCACAGGTCGTCATTTCGGATCGCAGCTGATTCATCACGGTGAGCAGGACGGCTACCAGGTAACGCCCATCAGCCAGGATAAGGCTGCACCCGGCTACCAGCGGCCGGGCAATCTCCGCAATCCGACCGTGTCAGCGTTGTTACGCAAAGTCATGGAAATCGAAGGGAGCGAGGCGGCGATTGGAGGGCCTTGCGGAATGGGGATCATTTCGCAGACCTATATGGCGTTGCTCAAACCGGGCGATCGTGTGGTGGCTCACCGCTGCAACTACGACTGGGTGATGACGTTATTCCGCGATTACTTGCCGGGTTGGGGCATCGAGATTGAGTTTGTGAACCTGACCGATCCCGAGAACCTCGTGAAATCGCTGAAGGCGAAGCCTGCTAAATTTGTCCATTGGGAACCCTATGTGAATCCAACGATGGAGGTTTTGGATACGCCGTCTTTGATTAAGATAGCCAAAGAAGCCGGCGCGATGGTGGTCGTGGACAACACTTGGTTGACGCCCTACCTGTTGCAGCCCTTCCGAATTGATGCCGACCTGGTGATTCACAGCGTCACGAATTACATGGGCGGTCATGGAAACGCTATGGGAGGCGTAATCTCTGGCCAGAAATCCCTTGTGAATAAGATCGGAAAATCGCAAAACTGGTTGGGTGGCTTGATGCGGCCGATGGATGCCTTTCTTGTTACGCAAGGAATAAAGACTCTGCCTCTGCGAATGCAACAACACTGCCGCAGCGCTCAGGTCGTCGCTGAGTTTCTCGAGTCGCATCCGGCAGTTGTTCAGGTACGTTATGGAGGTTTACCCGCTCGGAACCGACAGGCGGAATCGAGCTCTCTCAAGGGGTTCGGCGGCATGCTGGGCGTTGAATGGAAGATGGATGCGGTACATCGAAACTTGGGCAAGCACGTTAAGTTGATTCTGAATGCCACGAGCTTGGATGATCCGGTTACAAGGATCACGCCGCGCAAAGAGGAAAAGTCGCGCGGTATCTCCCCGCCGTTCACTCGTGTGTCGATCGGGCCGGAAGAGCCGGAAGATTTGATTGTCGACTTCCAGCAAGCGATTCAGAAATGCAGTTAGGTATAAAAATGAAAACAGAACTTGATCGTCGTAAATTCAACAAAATCTGGTCTGCAAGCACGCTTAGTACGCTGACGTATGGGTTATCGAATGCGCTTACCGCTGCAGCCGCTGAACCTCCATCCGCAAAACCGTCTTACGATTGCATTGTGCTGGGGCTGGGGGCAATGGGATCGGCCTGCGTTTATCAACTGGCCAAACGTGGCGCGAGTGTGTTGGGTCTGGAACAGTTTGACATTGCGCACGTCCTCGGCAGCAGTGGTGGCATCTCGCGACAAACGAAAGTGATGCCGTATCTGGGAGGCTGATACGAGCCGCTTATACGACGGGCAAACGAAAATTGGCGGACCCTTGAAGAGGATTGTAAACAGCAGGTGTTTCATCAATGCGGTTACCTGTAACTTGGACCAAGCCAGCGTCTGCCTAAGAACGAAGGGACCAAGATTGAATTGCTCGATGAGTCGGCGCTTGCCACTCGTTTCCCTCAGTTCCAGCAACTGCCCACCCGGATGCAAAGTAGCGAAGCACTGGGACGGGGATCCGACCCATCCGGACAAGGTCGACCGCGACACGAATGAGGCAGACGAAAAGCTTGTGCGAGACTACCTTGGCGTCCACCTTCCCTCGGCGAATGGTTCCGTTCTCGCCTTCAAGGTGTGTATGTACACGCACGGTGGACCGTGGCTTGGCCCGCTGCCCGGCGAAAAACGGGTGTCATTCATTGCCGCATGCAACGGAGGCGGATTCAAGTTTTCGAGCGCAGACGGCGAAGCCTTGGCCGATCTCGCCACGGAAGGAAAAACTGATTTGCAAGTCGAGCTCATGGCTTTGGGTTGACATCGTGCAGCAGTGATTTGCACCGCTGCAGGGGTGCTGTCCTGAAGCTGCTGGCATCAGAGCAGAATTCAAAAAGCGATTCGGAGGTTGTTGAATCGCTTGCTGAATTTGGATTCGATCAATCAGCTCTCTTCGCTTGCGTGAATGAAATTACTGATGTCGGCTGGGTGTTCTTCTTTGCCCTTGAGGAACTGTTCCACGAAAGGCCAACGACGCTCGCACAAAATGTGCGAGCCGTTTCGCGAGCCAATCAGCGTTCATCGAAGCCCTGATAAATCGTTGCAGCCGGCAGGTCAACTGACGATCGACACTGGTCCGTGATCATCGCAGTGATCGCCGTGTGGATGGTGAAGATGTCCGTCGACCAGATAGTCGATGTGGTCGCCGTGAGGCACTGCTTCATGTCCGCAGTCAGGACCGTGTACATGGTCGGGATCGTGTCCCCCGCAAGTGTGCTCCGGTGTGCAGAGAGACGGGTTAGTATCGCTGATCTCGACTGTATGTTCTTCGATCTGGCCATCCTCGCAGACGTGATGCAAGTGACCGTCGTGGAGGTAGTCGACATGGTCGTCGTGTTGGATGCCAGTGTGCTCGCAATCCGAGCTGTGTTGGTGGTCGTGGTTGGCATGCAAATCTGACATCTCAAGATTCCTTATTCGGGTTGGATTCTTTTATCGCGTGGATGACACATGGGTGGGAGCAGTCGACGCGAAATATGCCCGTCGCTTTCGCACTGCAGAGTATCGTTAGATGCTCGGCTGTTGCTGGAAACTGTCTGACATCCGCGAGTCAATTTAACAGTTGCATATAAATGCAAGTCTGCATTTGTTCGTGGTTTTGTCAAGTAAAAGCATTGGGTGAGTGAAGGTGTTGAGCTTGATATTCTTGTTGGTTGATGCGTTCTTGCCGCCAAACTAAAAAATTGTTTTTCCTCCCCTCAGGCTACTTTGGGTCGTGCTTGCCGTGTTCGGAATTCGTGTTTGCCAGAAACTCTTATGTGTATTTCGGTTTTCCGAACTGTATCGATTAGGCACCATCGACGACGCACCGGCCGCCTGCACTTCCGGGCTTTTCATCAGTGCTTAGGTTGGATAATCCGGAGTGAGATCGATGCGTCTCAGACTGGCTGAGCTGGAAGACACCAAAGCATGTTTGGGCGATTTTGAGCGGCAGTTAATCTACGATGTCTCTAGCCGAACTCACTTGCCAGCTGATCATGCTACGCAATCGGACCGACCAATCCGACACGCTGAGGCCCGACACAAGCTGCCGGGCGGCGAAACAGTCGATTGACGCGATTATCCACACCATAAAAGACGGTGTCGTTATGCTGTGAAGGCTGCCATCTCTGCCTTCGTTAATTCTCGATTGGTTCAAAATCCATCGCGATTCCCATTTCAAGATGTGGGATGATTTTTGGTACGAGCTTCCGATGTTCCGGATGACGCTCAAAGACCTCGAGGTCTTCTTTGTTGTCAAACACCGCAATTTCGCCGTATTGGAAACCGTGCCCGTTTCGAGCCACGTTTTTACCGACCATAAACTCTTGGAGGACGGGTATGTGTTCCTTCGAATGCGCAAGTTCCTGCATCAGTCCAGCGACCTCTTCTTCAGGAGCATCATTTTTGAATTTGAAGCAAAAGGCATGAATAAACTTTTGTTTGGGGCTTTTTGGTTTCTCTTCACTCGCATCGGATGCGGTCGAGATGTGATCTTCGGCCAATGCATCACCATCAATCGGTACAAAATCCATCGAGACTCCGTGGACTAGTTTTGGCAGGATTTTGCGGACGAGCTTTTGATGTTCGGGATGGCGTTCAAAGATTTTCAGGTCTGCTTTCTTTTCGAAAATCGCGATCTCTCCATATTGAAAACCGTGTGTTCGACGAGCTACATTTTTACCGACCATGAATTCTTTGACGACCGGTATTTTTTTCGTCGAATTCACGAGTTCTTTCATCAGTTCAGCGATTTCTTCATCAGGAACATCTTCTTTGAACTTGAAATAGAAGAGGTGGACAAATTTTCCGCGTTCCTCTTTCAGATTTTTTGCTTTGGTTTCGGTGACTGCATCGCCTTTTTCAGTAGCCGATACGGCGCCAGTCAAAGCGAACGCCAACAGACCGAGCGACATGAGACTTGCAAGTCGCAAATCATTCCGACGAGCTTTCTTCATCTTTCTCTCCAATTTGTTTCTTGCGTGGATGTGAGTGGAAGGTCAAGAGTTTGCGGACTTTTCCGCGGTGCTTGCATCTTGATCAAAATGTGCCGAACCCAAACAGCACACGCTACCAGATGTTGTCTTGGATGTGAATATCTTGAGATTGTATGGATGCGAGAGTAGGTTCGAGCAATTGTCCTTCATCTTAGCCAGGGAAGCGTCGCCTGTTTGCACTGACTGAGTACGCTTCATCGTTCGCGTAATTCGATCGTGACAAACGAGAAACGGCTAGTGGCAAATATATGCGACGAGCTGTTTTGAGTTAAAGATAGGGCAACTGGATTGAAACCCGTGATTTCTGCGTCCCTCACCTCAACGTCCTCACCTCAACGTCCTCACCGCGAAGGCCCGTCAAAACCAAGGCCTTCAACGTCTTACGTCACGGCTCCATGAATCTCCTACCGCGGAACGGTTTGTTGTTTCGCGATGCGCAGGCGACTATGCTGTTTGTTGCTGTGACCGATTGAAGCTATATTGTTGGGACCGTAAGCGGTCCATTCTTGGCGAGGGCAGACTTGATGCTGACAATCCTTGGTCAACAAAGCAGGTATTGTGACGGCTTATCACGCCGCAGTTTCTTACGAATCGGCAGTCTTGGGCTAGGGGGAGCGTCCTTGACTCAGCTGTTACGTGCGGAGCAAAGGCAGGGGATTGACCGTTCGCACAAGTCGGTCATTATGATCCTTTTGCCCGGTGGCCCACCGCAGCTGGATATGTTTGACATGAAGCCAGCCGCGCCGGTTGAGATTCGTGGTGAGTTCAAGCCGATTCGTACAAACGTGTCTGGAATCCAGATCACCGAACTCATGCCGCGGACTGCCGCGCTGATGGACAAGTTTGTCGTTGTTCGATCTCTACACGGCGCTCGCGATGATCACAATCTTCATCAGTGTCTTACCGGTTGGGAAACTCATCCACTCCAAGGAGATTCACAGCCCTTTGGGCAGTTTCCGCAGGGAGGTTGGCCTTCGATTGGGGCGGCCGTTTCCAAGATTCAGGGGTCGGTGACTCCAGCGGTGCCGTCCTTTGTTAGCCTGTCGCCAAAGAATGCGGAATCGACAACGCGAGCTTCGCTGAACCAAGCAGGTTTTCTCGGCATTGGGCACGCGGGGTTTGAACCCAACCGGCGACGGCGAACCGATGTTATTTACAAGTCCGGAGTGAGCGGCGACGCGTTACGTAAGCAACAAGAATCGTCTGCGGATATCGTACTCAACGATATTTCGCTAAGTCGACTGGCGGATCGTCAAAAACTTCATCGCAGCATCGACAAACTTCGACGTGACTTGGATAGTAGTGGGGCGTTGGAGGGGATGGATGCTGTTCAGTCGCAGGCGTTTTCGATATTGACCTCAAGTAGGCTGGGAGCTGCTCTCGATTGGCGACGGGAAGAGCACTCGCTCCGCCGAGAATACGGAATCAGTGATTCGGAGATTCCGGTCAACGGGGGTCCTGAATTGCTGAAACAGTTTATTGTGGCTCGCCGTTTGGTGGAAGCAGGAGTCCGCTGCGTCACCCTTGCGTTTAGCCCGTGGCCGCTTGAACGGGAAAGTCGCGGTGGCCACAACTGGGATTGGCACCAGGGTAACTTTGCGAAGGCTCGATTTACGATACCCATGCTCGATATGGGCCTGAGCGCCTTGGTTCGTGACCTCGACAATCGTGGGATGTTGGACGATGTGTCGATTGTGGTCTGGGGAGAATTTGGACGGAGTCCGCGAATCAACAAGGACGCGGGTCGCGACCACTGGCCTCAAGCTGCATCGGCCCTGCTCGCCGGTGGCGGCATGCAAACTGGCCAGGTTATCGGTTCCACCGATGCGCATGCGAGTGAACCCAAGGAGCGCCCCGTCCACTATCGAGAGGTCTTCGCAACTCTCTACCAGAACCTGGGCATTCCACCAAGCAGTCTGGTTTTGCAAGATCGTGATGGGAGACCGCATCAAATCGTCGGCGGTGCAAAACCGATTGGCGAAATTATTTAATGACATCGAATTCTTCTTTCGTTTTTGAACGAACACGAATCAACATGTTTTCGGAGCGCAACGATGTTGGATCGAAGATCTTTTTTGGCCGCAATGGGTGCATTCTCGACGGGTGCTTACGCGTGGTCTGCAGAGAGTTCGGAGCGTAAACGACTCGCAATCATTACGACAGAATGGCGATATCATTCGCACGCCTGGCATATGGGCGAGCGTTTTCTTGTCGGCTATCCGAGAGAAGGTCGCTGGCACCGGCCGCCTTTTGACGTCGTTTCTGCCTACGTCGATCAGCAGCCTGAAAACGATTTGAGTAAGAGGCGCGCAAAGGAATTCGGCTTTCCCATTTATTCTACTATTCCGGAAACGCTACGCTGCGGCGGAGACCGGCTTGCGGTTGATGCAGTACTGGTGATTGGAGAACACGGAAAGTATCCGCGAAACGAATTCGAGCAAACGCTTTATCCTCGGTATGAGTTCTTCAAGGAAGTGGTCAAGGTCTATCGAGAAGACGGTAAGACCGCTCCTATGTTTAACGACAAACATCTGTCCTGGAAATGGTCGTGGGCCAAGGAGATGGTTGACACCTCGCACGAGCTGAACTTTCCGTACGCGGCGGGGTCGTCGCTCCCGGTAACCTGGCGCATGCCTGCGGTTGACATGCCTTATGATGCCAATGTTGACGAAGTTATGTGCGTTGCGATTGGTGGTATCGATAGCTATGACTTCCATGCATTGGAAGTCATTCAATGTATGGCGGAACGTCGCTCCGGTGGCGAGTCGGGTGTGAAGTGGGTTGAGGCGCTCCGGGGAGACTCAGTTTGGCGAGCGATGAAGTCCGGTTCGTGGCAGTTGGGTGGATGGAGTCCCGATTTGTTTAAGTCCTGTCTTAGCCGTAGCCAGACTCTTGTTCAGCCCGAAAGTTTTAGCCATCGCTATCCGACAATCGAGCAAATGCAGGAGTGGGTCAAAGATCCAATCGTTTATCGCTTTCAATACAATGATGGACTGAAAGGCACGATGCTTTTGATGAACGGGCTGGTTGGCGATTTCACGTTTGCCGCGCGGTTGAAAGATCAAGAAGAACCATTGTCGACCTTGTTTTATTTGCCGCCTAATCCAAATGTGACCTATTCCGCGGCTCTCATGTCGAAGGCGGAAGAGACTTTTGTTACGGGCAAAGCACCCTATCCTGTTGAGCGAACTTTGCTCACGGGTGGTTTAGTCGAAGCCGGCGTGCAATCGCTGGCGAAAGGTAAACGAATGCCTACGCCGTATATGAAGGTTCGATATCGTGTTCCTCGTGAATCGACATTTGTTCGCAGTTAGCTTGCGTGACTGCCTTCGCTTTCGACGTTGATGACTTCCCATTCCAAAGATTTTCTGAACGAGCACTGCCATGGCCAATCCGAATGTGCCTCGAAAACGCCGTGTCGAATCGTTAGAAGAAAAGGTGCAGATGCTCCGTCGTGCCTATGCTTCGAATCGTTTCGATTTGGTCGAATCGCTTGCGGACTCGATTAAGGATTCGATTCAATTCGATCGGCAGAGTGCAGTCTCTTCTGTCGAGACAAAACCTTGGGTGCGGAAATCCATGCCGACGAGCGCGCTGACGAAACCCTGGGCCGAGTGGGCCGAAGGATGGATGCGCTGCAAGCCGATCAGGTTGTTTGAAACGGTGGGGATCGAACGTCCACGCGAACCTGTCGAGTTGTTTCTCGGCTTCGACGATGATGAAATCACCGATCCACATCGTGAAATTCGAATTGCTCGTGTTGAACAAAACTCGACGCTAAGCGAAGTGCCGTCTCAAATATTGGAGGACGTTCGACTGTCAGATGGGGGACGCGGCTGCAAATTGGCCTTTCTCGCGAACGTCGACTGTCACAGTGAAGCGACTTACTTGATTTTTTACGGAAATCCATATGCTGAACTCCCTAACTACGTAACCGATTTGGAGACTCGGGGCGAACAGTGGAAGCTGGATATCGAAAACGAGTTTTTCGTTGCTCAAATGTCGAGTCAGATGGGGCAACTCGAACGACTTATTTCAAAACGTCAACACGGACTGGAACTCTACGCTGGCGGAAAAGGGCATGGGGAGCCACCCACGATCGACTGGGCTCACGATTATGTCGAGGAGGGTGGTTATCAAAAACTGCGAATGAAGAATTGGTCTGAGTGCCGTAACTTTCACGTCATTCGAGGACCCGTGTGTACACAAATTCGCCGCTGGGGTTTTCCTTGGAGCCCAATCCATCCGCTGATCAGCCCGGCTCGATTCCACATGGATGTGACCTATTCGTTTTGGTCTGGATTGCCGACGTTTTTCAAAGAATCGAGTATGGAAGCGTTGGTTGACTTTCGCATTGAAGCGATGCGAGATGATGAATGGGTTTTCTCAGGGTACTCGTATACGAAGTCGCTTTGGATCGACGCAGCTGGGAAATTGCATGAAGGGCCTGTCCCGAGTGAGCATCAAAGAAATCTTTGGGGTGTCGGTTTCGCTAACGAAACAAGCCGCGATGCATTCATCGCTTTGTGGTTAGAGCACCAAGTGGAAGGGCGGGAGCAGATCAGTCATGGAGGGACTCCCACACTTCAATACGACGGACACGGACAGCTCTGGTCACGGTATCCAGCCGAAAAGACAGATCTGTCGGCTGGCACAACGTTTACACAGCGAAATGCATACACGCTGTTCTCATGGGAAGACAATGCCCATCGCCAAGTGGAACAAGAACGTCATCGCTGGATGAATCCTCTCCAAGTCAGTACCGACATGTTCCAGCCTGTTCAACGAGCAGCGAGCCACGGGCGGCTTGCCCGCGATGGCGAAACATCAGCGACCGCTGGCCCGAAAGATCGAATTTGGAAAGCGTTAAAAGAAGTTAAAGACGATCAGCTCTACGGCGTTGATGGCAACATCGTCGATCTCGGCTACGTCTACGATGTTCGATTTCGAGCAGGAGTTGCTTCCGTTATCGTGACGATGCCCCACCGTGGAAGACCCGTTCATGACTTCCTGGTCACTCAAGGTGGAGGACGCGTCACGGAAGGAATACAAGAGCGATTGATGCGCGTGCCAGGCGTGAAGTCTGTTGCCGTATCACTTGAGTGGAACCCAGCATGGTCGGTCGCCAGGCTGACCGCCGACGGACGCAAAGCGGTTGGTTGGAATGAGTAGTTCTGCAAGCTTCTGTCGTATCCGCCAATCGGGATTTTCGCAATGCTGCGAGTGATTGTTCGATGATGCAACCCTTGCTCTCTGAAATGAAAATTTCAGCGATCTGCTTGCGATGAATTCAAAATCGAGAACCGTGGAGTCAGGGCGGTTCGTAGTCTCCTCGACGATGAAACGCATGCGGCACTCCAGCAGAAGGGACTGCCGGCCGAATTCTCGTATCAGCCGCGACGCTTCAGCCTGATAGGAATGGCTACGATCCTTGCTCGTCGATTCAAGAATCAAACAACCGGCCTGACTCTTCTGTTCGTTTTCTGGCGTTCGGCCACGGGCATTTGGTGAGAGATTTGCGTTGGACTGGACGAGTCATCAAAATGGAGCGTCTCGTCGCTCGGACGGACCAAGGCCACGGTTTGCGTTGTTTTGTGGAAAGAAGTATCAAACATGAGAATCATCTGGTCGCTGTTGGCGATGTTGTTGCTGACGATTAACGCCACTGCGGAACCCTGGGAACGGCACACCATCGATCGATCGTCGATAGGTGCGGATGGCGTGCGTCTCATGGATGTCAACGGTGATGGCTTGTTTGACGTGGCCACCGGTTGGGAGGAAGGCGGCGTGGTGCGTGCCTATCTCAACCCCGGTCCGAAAGAGTCCAAAGCTGAATGGCCGTCGGTAACCGTTGGCAGGGTGAAGAACGCCGAGGACGCTGTTTTTTTCGATGTCGACAATGACGGAGCGATCGACATTGTCAGCTGTTGCGAGGGCAAAACCAAAACGATTTTTGTGCACTGGGCCCCGAAGGACAAAACCAACTATCTGGACGAGTCGGCCTGGAAGACGGAAGCCTTTCCGGTGACCGCGAACAAAGCATCGTGGATGTTTGCTATGCCAATGCAGATGGACGGCAAGGGGGGCGTGGATTTGGTCGTCGCCTCCAAGGGGAAAGTGGGTAGCGGTGTTGTTGGCTGGCTTGAGGCGCCGAAGAATCTGCGGGATTCGAAGGCCTGGAAGTTTCATCACTTGGCTCAGGCCAGCTGGATCATGAGTTTGCGCAAGACGGATATGGACGGAGACGGGGATCTGGATATCCTGGCGTCGGACCGCAAGGGCGAGAACTCGCGCGTCTTCTGGTTGGAGAACCCGAACGCTGTCGACAAGTGGAAGGAGCATGTGATCGGTGCGGTAGGCGAGCAGGTAATGTTTCTTGACATTGCCGATCTCAACGGCGACGGGCGTCGCGAGATTGTGGTGCCGGTACCGAAGCGGGATTTTATTATTCTGTCACCGCCCAAGGATCTTAGGGAGAAATGGCAGGAGCGTCGAATCAGCTTCCCTACGAGATACGGCACCTCCAAGGCGGCTCGCATCGTGGATGTGGATGGCGATGGGAAGATGGATATCGTTGGCACTTGCGAGCATGCCGACAACGAACTCTCGGGCGTGTTCTGGTTAAGTCATTCCCAATCCTCAACGGACAAGCAGTGGACGGACCATGACATTGGTGGACCGCTCGGGATAAAATACGACCGGATCGAAATGATTGACGTCGACGGTGACGGCGACCTTGATCTGATGAGTTGCGAGGAACGCGATCAATTAGGCGTCTTCTGGTACGAGAACCCAACGAAATGAATTTAATGCGTTTCAACACTTTCGCACTTTTGATTTTGAAATTTTTACTTTGCTTTGGAGCGGCAGGCGATGCATTGGCCGTCGATCGTAAGCCTGCCTCGCCACGGCGGGCGAACATCGTGCTGATCATGGCAGATGATCTGGGCTACGAATGCCTGGGCAGCTATGGCGGCACTTCCTACAGGACCCCGAACCTTGACGCGCTGGCCGTGTCGGGGATGCGATTCACCAACTGTTTCTCCACTCCGAAATGCAGTCCCTCGCGGGTGACGCTCATGACCGGGCGTTACACACTGCGTACGACCACGACCTGGGGCCTGCTACCTAGGAACGAAATCACCTTTGGCCGTGTGTTGCACGAGGCAGGCTACGCCACGGCGCTGGCGGGCAAGTGGCAAATGATCTTGCAAAAGACGGATCCCGGGCATGTGCGCCGCTTCGGTTTTCAGGAGAGCGCGGTCTGGGCCTGGCACGAGGGACCGCGCTACTACGAACCGATGCTCTATCACAACGACACGATCATGCAGAATACAAAGGATAAGTACGGGCCGGATTTGTACTGCGATTTTCTCATCGATTTCATCGAAACCAACCAGGAACAGCCCTTCTTGGCCTACTACCCTATGGCCTTGACCCACTGGCCCAAGAAAGATGAGCCGGCCGGCCCCAACGGGAAGCATCTGAACTTCAAGGGAATGGTGGAAGAGATGGATCGGCAAGTCGGCAAGCTGACGGCAGTCCTCGACCGCTTGGGGCTGCGTGAGAACACCCTGATTCTTTTTACGGGTGACAACGGGACGCCGACGAATGTGACCTCCATTGTGAATGGCAAGAAGCTGAAAGGCGGCAAAGGCAAGTTGACGGATGCCGGCACCCGTGTGCCGTTGCTCGCGAGCTGGCCGGGCACGATTAAGGCTGGGTCGCTGAACACGGATCTGGTTGACTTCACGGATTTCATGCCGACTCTGGCGGAACTAGCAGGGACGGCGGTGCCTCAAGACAGAGTGATCGACGGGCAGAGTTTCGTGGCGGCCTTGAAAGGGAAGAATCTGACGCCGCGTCAGTGGGTCTACACCTGGTGGAGCGGCAAGGAATGGCTGCGCGACAACGACTGGAAGCTCTACGCCGACGGCCGTCTCTTTCACATGAAAGAGGATTCGGATGAGGCGGGTCCGATTAACGTGAATGGCGATGACGTAGCCGCGAATGCGGCACGCGAAAAATTGGCGAGGCTAATGGCCGATCTGAAAAAAAGTGCTGTCGACGAGCGGCAATAAGCTGTTGATGCCAAGCCTGATGGCGCGCAGCGAATGGTGCTGACTAAGAACGGCTCTGCGAGCGTTGTTGCCGACGTGTATCAGTGATGATCAAAAGCTGGCCAGGAAGGTATCGATATCGACGTAGGCCAGCTCCTGCGATGGATCGGCTTGGTCTGGTGATCCAATCGAGCAATTCGAGTGGGCGCCATCCAACTCGAGGATCTAGCCTTTCACCTCAGGTGGTGCCTTCTTTGTTGACCACTGCCACAATCTACAGCACTTCAAGATATCTTCGATCACGTCTGCCTGAGGCGGTTCGATGAACGACACTACTTTCATCTCGCCGCCACATTCGTGGCACGACATCGTCCCGACCGAGCAGCCGTTGTGCCTTGGCCCTGAGACACCGCCAAGCACAAGAGGCAAGTTCGCCCACCAGCTGACGATCGAAGCGCGTGTGCAGCCGAAGACGCTTGGGAATGGTCAAAACGACTTGCCGATGTGCGACGGGCGAACAGACCTCTTCGGCAACATGAATCGCGGTCAGCAACGTCCGCTTCTGGTGGCACGATGGGCATGCGCATCGCGGCTTGCAGGAGAAGGCGACCTCTGTACGTTCTGTGACGTGTATGCCGCGATGAAATTCGTCCAAATCAACGATGTGCGATTAGTTGTGAATCCGCAACATCGATTATCTAATCAGGTAAAACCCGAATGCTCAGCCAATCTCTGACTGGTCAAAATATCGGCCAATGTAAATCTTGATTTTTCTCGTCGAATCCACGTTTAGCCTCGCGTGCCCGACTTTCACATTATCGATCAGGATCATGTCATCCGATCTCCACCGAAAAATCGATACATTCTTAAAGTATGCATTCGTCAAAATATCCTTCTCCCGCTTCGACAGACTTGCCCCGACGAGGCGAGCAACCCATAGACAGTCGCGGGCATCGATGCGATTGATCTTCATCTTAATATTTCGATGCAAATCTCGAAGAGATAGGTTCAAATAATGTAGCCATCCCATCCTCGGTCGAATGTAATTTTTGATCATAAAGTTTCGGTTATTGTTCGAAGGATACAAGATTCCCCTGAAGCAACGCTCACCTGTCTTCGGATGCGTTGAGATCAACTTGACATGTACGCCTACAAATAAGGATCCGCTCGCTTCCCATTTGAATTCGACATCGTCACGGTTCAGAATCGCTTCCACAATCGATCGATCTTCTGTGCCAAACGCTCTCTGCCAGGTGTTTTTCTTTTGCCATCCCGAATTATTTGAACTGATCGACGATGGGCCTGAAGAAAACCTGAATTCCATCAAAATCTTCTTGTCTTTTAGTTTATTTAACAATTCATCCGGAATGTCCCGTAGGATTTCAACACAGTTGAACAGTGGTGTCTCTCCATACCTGCAGTTCGTCTCCTCACAGAAGAAAGAAATGTATTTGGGTTGTTTGAACCAATAGAATGCTTCCGTGTGCGGAATGATTACGGACGAATTGGACGAAAAAGTGACATCCATAACGCCCTTTACAGCCCCTAAATTATCTCGCATCACTTCCCCGTAATATTCATGATTATCACAGGGAGATATGTCGAGCATTTCTAGAATGCGGACAAAATTCTCATGACTTTTGATATTGCAATTTCTAAATAGAAGAGCGCCACTCTCGTGTAGTGAGGTAAGTAACTCAATTTTTCGATCAGCGATTTCTTTCGCTGTGTTTTCGAATGATTGATTGTCTTCGGGGCACATCACGACTGGAAACTTTTTCACTTCAGAGACACATTCACTCTTCGTTAAGAATCTGTTCTTTAACATCTTCATAATCCAGTTAAAAGCTGATTCGGGCATGCTTCGAAAAAGTTCGAGAAGTTGCTCCACCATTGGGGCTGGCAACGAAATATTGGTTCGGACGAATCCTTTTTTTGTTGATTTCTTCTGGGAAAAGTTTCGTTCATGGTCATGCTTTCCGAGGAAGCCACTCCACCAGCTGCCGTGGATCTTAACCCATTAATCGCATTTTCGCGACGATGCGTCTCCGGCAGAAATGGCTCCCGTCCCCGTTGTCGCGAACGGGTCTCGGCCAGCGGGCTGTGGTTCGACTGGGAGACGATATCATGATAATAAGTGTTTTGATTTTGTTCGATTAGGTCTGACATCGGAAATCAAATCTTCATTCCGTCTTTTATCGATCGGACAGATGAAAGAATGACGGGAGGCGATCCGAGTGGAGCAGGGTAGATTGCTCGACGACAGACGCCGTGTACCGATTCAAATATCGTAACTTCAAAATGTGGGCTGTTAGCTGAATTCCTCACGGCAGCGCGAACCCTTCAAAAGTGATATGTATATGACGACAAAACTAGTCATGATCTTTTGCGGATTACTTGGGGCTACGCTGTCAGTCTCGGCAGCCGAGCGTCCGAACATTTTGTTTGTCATCACCGAACAGAATTACGCGGATGTGATGAGCTGTGTGATGGGTGATCGCTATGTCAAAACGCCGCACCTGGATGCATTGGCAAAACGAGGGATGCGTTTTGATTGTGCCTACGTGTCGAACCCAATTTGTGTGCCCTCGCGAAACTCAATCTTCAGCGGTTACTACCCATTTGAAACCGGCCTGCAATCCAACGCTAAAAAACCGTTGCCAGCGCAGATGGTTTGCATGGGAAAACATTTCAAGGATGCTGGATATGACACGGGCTATTTTGGTAATCTGAGCAATTCTTGTGTTATTTCAAGAATTCTTGAAATCGTGTTCCTTCGAGCCGTTTACTAAACTCGCTGAAATTCTTTACGACATCAGAGATATTTTTTGTCCGAACTTTTTTCCGGCTCGAACTCAAATTTGTCGCACTGATACCGAGAAACGGAAACACGTTACGCATGCATTCATCAATATTTCCTGCAAGGTCTTCATAGTAGATTACTTCAGTCTCGCATTGAGTCGCATGGTGCTTTAGTGCCGCATTTTCATTTTCATAGAAGCCTAGCCTTTTCATAGAATTGTTCAAATTCAAAATCAACTGACCACTAGCATCCAATCTGGCAAACCTATAGCGATTAATGAGGCGATAAACCTTTTCTTTTGCAGTCACACCATGTGGAGGCTCTCTTGTTGAAAAAAGCGCGTGAGAGATGAGCCGATCGACCAAATTGCGTCGCAGCAATAGAATGACTTTCACATCCTGATGACGCAGGTACTCTACCACATCAGGGAATTGATTAATGTCATCAAGCATGAGTTTGAAGCCCAGCGCCGAGCTGTCATCATAAGAGGCGTAGAACCAATCGAGATATTCAAATAGTACACGGTGTTTATTCCGCTTAAGTATTTTGCGTTTCCCTGGACGCTCCGCCAGGTAATAGCCCAAGGAAGATTCCTTGTGATACGTGATCAGCTTGCATTGACGGAGCTTTTGATGCAGCATTTCACCAGCACACGTGATCTGTTCGTGGCTATCTAGGAGCGACACCAACCATGTTGTTCCAGATCGCATTGTTGACATGACAACGAACTTTTGCGTCATTTTCTACCCCACAGCCTTGACTGACATAGTCGCAATATCAATTGCGAACTTCCTTAACTAAAATAAGTCGACTATAACTGTTGGCCGTCCCTTTCACTTATTTTTGTCTAACCTCGAGGAGTTGCTCTATTGGGACTTGACTCTTCATATCTTCCTTAGATCGGATAGCGCTGAAAGACTTGTCGAGTCAGCTGAACTGCTACTGACAGTAATTTGCTTTTCAATCCAGTCTACGAGAAAGAAGCACTAATTCAAGTGATGCAGTCGTGTAACGGGATCGATGGCTCCCTTTACACGACTGTATCCCCAGCTGTCTTTGTGATGTGGTGCGAAGCTCGGGCCTATGTGAGCATGAAATGCAAGGCAATGAACGCAAGATGAGCCTCGTTCGCGCATCTTTGACACCGGGTCTCGGCCAGCGCGGTATGGTTCGACTGGGAGACGATATCACGATCATGAGTGCTTTGATTTTGTTCACTATAGGTCTGACGTCGGAAATGGTCTGACGTCGGAAGTCAAATTGTCATTCCGTCTTTTATCGATCGGACAGATGATGGAATGACGAGAGGCGATCCGAACAGAGCAGGGCAGATCGCTCGACGACAGGCGCCTTGAAACGATTCAAATATCGCAACTTCAAGATGTGGGCTGTTAGCTGAATTCCTCACGGCAGCGCGAACCCTTCAAAAGTGATATGTATATGCCGACAAAACTAGTCATGATCTTTTGCGGATTACTTGGGCCTACGCTGTCAGTCTCGGCAGCCGAGCGTCCGAATATTTTGTTTGTCATCACCGAACAGAATTACGCGGATGTGATGAGCTGTGTGATGGGTGATCGCTATGTCAAAACGCCGCACCTGGATGCGTTAGCAAAACGAGGGATGCGTTTTGATTGTGCCTACGTGTCGAACCCAATTTGTGTGCCCTCGCGAAACTCAATCTTTAGCGGTTACTACCCGTTTGAAACCGGCCTGCAATCCAACGCTAAAAAACCGTTGCCAGCGCAGATGGTTTGCATGGGAAAACATTTTAAGGATGCTGGATATGACACGGGCTATTTTGGTAAATGGCATTTAAATATCAAAAAGAGCGACAAGGCACGTCATGGTTTTGATCAAACGGGCGTGCTCCAGGGCAATGGTGCCGATCATGCTATCCCCGCACGAGCAATTGCCTTTCTCAATCAGAAACGAGACAAACCGTTTTTTCTTGTGACCTCTTTCACCAGTCCGCACGACATCTGTCAACTGGTGCGAGGCCAGAAGATTCCTGGTGGACCGATTGGTGATTTTCCTGAGCCTGAGGATTGTCCACCTGTGCCTGTCAACTTTGCGCCACCGATCGATGAAACGGACAGCATGACTTTAATGCGCAGAAGTTATCAAGCGACAGAAATGACACCGATTGCTGATTTCGACGCTGATAAATGGCGTCAAATGCGATGGGGATATTATCGTCTGATTGAACGAGCTGATCGCGAGATTGGAAAAGTGCTGACGGCTTTAAGCCAATCCGGACTCGAGCAGGACACGTTGGTCATATTCACTGCTGATCACGGCGATTGCACCGGTGCACATCAGTTCGCTCAGAAGACGGTATTCTACGAAGAATCGGCACGTGTTCCTTTGATTGTTGCGTACCCAGGACATGTTGACACCGGCATCACACGTAAGCTTGTGAATGTGGGTATCGACACATTACCCACCATGATGGACTTCGCGGGGATCAAGAGTCCCAACTCGCTCAAAGGTCTTTCTTTGAAACCCATTTGTGAAAATTCCAGTGTGGCGAAGTGGCGCGATTACCTTGTTGTTTCGAATCATATGGTACAGGGTGCCGTGCCCAGAGGTGAAAAAGAGGTACCACAATGTCGGGGACGAATGCTTCGGACAGTCGATTATAAATATGCGGTTTACGATCTGGGTGAACATCGTGAATCCTTGGTGGATCTGCAGAAAGATCCGCATGAAATGCGGAATCTGTCGCGTGATCCGTCACACCAACGAGTACTGAAGCGACATCAGGATTTACTGCGTCAATACGCAGCCGACACTGGCGATTACGAAGCCGTTGAGATCCTGCTTGGACTGCAGTGAGACAAAAACGAAACAGTATCTTTCAACGCAAGGCGACGCATGCACACAATGCACCGAAGAGATGCTCGTAGTCAACTCACCCGAATGATTTTCCAAGCCTAGCTTGTCGATCGGGAAATAGCGAAATACCTCGACTGATCGCTCGACAACGTAAACATTGCTCTCTGAAATGTGAAAGGCGTTCGACTTGCTTGCTCAATCGACTTGCTTGCTCAATCGGCTTGCTTGCTCAATCGGCTTGTGCAAGAGCCCACTCGTGAATGGCAATCCTCTCTCCGATAGAAACTGACGACGCAGAAATCTGAGCGGTTGCTTTAACTTTCCATATGCCGTAAGCGCAAGCGAAATTCGGCGATGCGACTTCAGCGAGTGATGGACGCCGGGCGCGACCAATCAGCTTATTTCGGGTGGATGACTGTACGAACGTGAGCACGATTGAATCTCGTACCTGGCAGGCTAATTCCTCGATCTGATTCCCGGCAGTGACGACAATTGCAAATCGTACTCGACCGAATCCGGGGAATGCCATCGCAGTCCTTTGCTCGCGATGTGTTCGACCAAGAATCGAAAGAATACACCGCTGACTTGACGAGGACCTTGACGAGAATCAGGCACACAGACACCAAATCGAAGTTGACCTAGAAATGCGAGATCATCAAGATAGCTGGCACTCGGGTCGAACTATGCCTAATATCGCAAAAAGAATCATTTTTCTGTTGGTCGTCACGCATGCAGCCGATGTGTGGGCCTGCGCATTTTGCTCCGAAATAATCGATACGCTGACCAACGAACTGAAAAACGCGAAAGTCGCCGTCAAGGCGGTAAGTACGGGCCCAACGCCTCAGTTGGATGACCAGGAAGCATCGAACCAGGAGTTTCAAGTTACTGAGTCGATCAAAGGGGACTGCCCGCCTGGATTTCGATTGCGGACGCGCTGTTGGAATGAGGTTCAGCAAGGCGAAACCTACCTGATCAAATCCTTTGGAGGTGACCCGTACCGTTGGGAGTCACCAACGCTTCTCACGACCGAAGCGGTCGCGTTTTTGGAAGGCCTGAAAAAGGTTCCGGCAATGGGACGCGAGCGACTACTGTTTTTTCTGCCGTATCTCGATAGCGACGACAGCTTAATCGCCAATGACGCATACAACGAGTTTGCGCGGGCCTCGTTTGCGGAAACTGCCGAGTTGCGTAATGATCTTTCACCGGATTGGGTCGTCCAGCAAATACGGGATGGGAATGTCTCCGTGCGGCGTCGACGACTGTACTGGACACTGCTCAGCATCTGCGGAACGCAAAATGACATCGGACTTTTCGATGAGCTGCTCGTACGTCATCGGGTGGATGATACTTTCCGTATCGGTTTGGACGCCGCCATTGCCTGTATCTTGTCGCTTGGCGGAGAGCAGGCTCTACAGAGAATCGAGCGGCAGTATCTTGGCAATCCCGATGCCGAGTATGGCGAGAGGTACGCTGCAATCATGGCTGTTCGCGCTCACGATGCACAATGGGAGCAGTTTTCACGCTCGAGGCTCGCACAAGCTCTCCGTCATGTGCTGGTGACACCCGAACTGGCTGACTTGGTCATTCCTGATCTAGTAAAGTGGCAGGATTGGTCGGTCATTCCCCGGTTAGTCGAATTGTTCGAGAACGCCAACGAAAAGACGCAGTTCGTACGTGTGCCTGTTTTGAAGTATCTGATCAAATGCCCCGAACCCCATGCGGCGGATGCACTTGCCCAGCTCAGCGTGCAAGATCCTGAGGCTGTTCGGCTGGCAAGAGAGCAAATCGCTTTGGCCGAGACCGCCGAGCAGGGCCCGACATCAGCCGTCCCTCTGCCGCCGACGGTGCCCGAGTCTCCGAAGGAAAATGATCAGGTCGTCAGCGATGAATCCTCAACGGCTTCCCTTGAAGCATCCGCGGTGACTGGCACAGCCGGTTTCTCTTGGATTTGGATGGGGGGCCTCGTCGCGGTCGGTTTCGCAACAGCCGGATATTTCGTCAGATTGCGAGTTTTGCGATCATGGAAGTGATCATCTGTTTGCCTCTCGTACCAAGTAGAGCAGATCCATGTCAGTTCTCAGCCCCACCCTTATCCTCCGACCACGGTAGTCCCGCTAGGTTCCAGATGGTTCGCGCTCGTCTTTCAGTATCCAGCCCTTGTCCTCGAAGCGGAATCAGTCTTTCTGGGCTTTTGACATGAGCTCGCATGGCTGCCACAGCTACACTTAGCTGGCCTCACCTTCCACGTGGTCCAAAACATTCACAGTCTGACGATGACAATCTCTCCTGCGCTAATCGATCGCACCGCTTGAGTTAACTTATCGTTCTCGTGGTGATGATCGTCAGCGATCATCTGATGGGGCCAATGAACCGTGGCGGCGATCGCCATTGATGAAAGCGAATGAGGAATCGCACTTGATATCCCCACGATCAACGGGTGCATCAGACTTCCGCGTTCGCTGGCAAAATAGGCCAACATGACCGTCTTTCCATGCCTGGCGACTAAGCGCAATGAGTCGTCACAATAAAAAACGATATTTGCAAGTGCATTGCATCTGTGGCCGGTTCGCGATTCTAGATTTTTGAGATGAAAACTCGACGGACCAGATAAAAACTGTCCGGAGTGTTCGTCTGCTTGCAAAGACGTCGTCGATTCGCTAGAACATGCAAACCAATTGCATGTGGGTTTATGTTGCATAAGTGGCGGTGTAGTAACGCGTTTACGAAGACGAGTAATCAGTGCACGAAGGCTTCCCCGGCGCATCGAGTTTAATTCCCGCGTGGAAAAGAACTTTAGGATGCTCGGTGAAAAAGTGCTCTGCGGGCCATATCAAGGTGGGTGGACGATGCCCCAAGATCAATCGCGGGATTTTCTATGCTGAAATTACGAAGTGCAGCGACGCTCTTTTGCGTCGGCGTTGCTTTAGTAGCGTACTGGTCTGCCAGCGCTCGGAACGCAATGGCGCAATCTCCCAAAGCTTTGGTCGTCGTCACCCATACATTGGATGAGGACTTTGTCAAACGAATCGGAGACGAGTTTGTTGAGGTGGAAGTTCTTTTTGCAGCCGAGGCCGATCTGGAAACGGTGAGTTATGAAGCGTGCAACAATCGAGTCCACGACCTCCAGGAGTTTCGAATTCTCTTTTTTCGAGGCGACAAGGAGTGTCCGATCGAACGATTCTGGCGGGATCGGATGTCGGCAAGGAATCCCAAAGGAGAAGTACGTTGCTTACCACAATCACGATATCGAGTCGAAATCGAATGCAGGATTCAACGAGCGAAAGAAATTCATGCCGCACTGACATTGCTGCTTCCCGATCATCATGAGCAACTTAACGCAAACCTGCAATTAGAGCTTCAGCGACTTTGCAAACCCAGGATATTCCGATTGCAACTCGCCCTGCACGAGTGATACGGCAGTCCCACTTAAGAAGGAAATGTGAGCAAGATGTTTGCCAGCGAAATGCCCTTGAACATTCTATTACCCCGTCGTACCTGGGCTGATTGGGCCGGGATGATCGCTTCCATCGGCTGTGCAATCCATTGCGCAGCCATGCCTTTGGTGTTGGTCTATTTGCCGACACTTGGTCTTAGCTGGCTGGCTGATGAAGTATTCCACAAGTGGATGGCAGTGCTTTGCTTTGGGCTCGCCGCGGCCGCATTTGTACCGGGTTGGAGAAGCCATCGGAGTTTCCTACCCGCGATTTGGGCAGCAGCTGGATTGCTGCTTTTGACGACGGCTGCCTTTGGATTGGAAGGAACTTGTTGTGCTTCTTGCTCGAGCGATGAGCCTTCTGCTGCCATGGCAACGGCGGGTGGTGATTGCTCGACATGCCAGGCGAGTGAAACGATCGCACCGACGTCGGCATCTGGAATCGTTCTCGCTTGGATCCCCCTTCTCATCACACCCGTTGGTGGGCTGCTGCTTGTCGTCGGCCATGCCCTTAATCACATGAAGAAGTGCAAATGTCGGGGTAGCAGTTGCTGCCTGACGGATGGCGACTCTCGGAGTACCTTAGAGCGAGGGTCGAAGGGTGACTGATGCAAAGGACGATAACCTCGAGGAATCTACTTCGACGGAAGAAGAAACAACGATGGCCAGCGAATCGGCCTCGCTAGCATTGCCTTTCCTGATGTCGTTGCCCGTGCCCGAAGAAGCCCAAGAACCGATTCCAGTGACCGTTTTTTCGGGTTTTCTCGGGGCCGGCAAGACGACTCTGCTGAATCACGTTCTCAATAATCGTCAGGGTTTGCGGGGCGCGTTAATTGTTAACGATATGAGCGAGATCAATATCGACTCCCAGCTCTTAAAGGGCGGTGACGCGACTTTGAATCGATCAGAAGAAAAAATGATCGAGCTGTCCAATGGTTGCATCTGTTGCACGCTTCGTGAAGACCTGCTTCGGGAAGTGGGACGTCTCGCGGTCGAGGGACAATTTGATTACCTGCTGATTGAGTCGACTGGGATCTCCGAACCGCTTCCAGTGGCGGAGACATTCATCTTTGAAGACGAGGACGGTCGAAGCTTGGGCAACGTCGCGAAGCTCGACACGATGGTAACGTTGGTCGATGGCTACAATTTCCTCGAAGACTTTCAATCGATTGATGAACTACGGGATCGTAGTATCGGCTTCACCGAAGAAGATGATCGTGACATCGCTCAACTGCTGGTTAACCAGATTGAGTTCGCGAACGTCATCATCATCAACAAGGTAGACCTGCTGACCGACAAGCAGCTCGCGATGTTGCGTGGGATAATCGGCAGTCTAAATCCACAGGCTCGACTCCTGGAGACATCATTTGGGCAGATTGACCTGACCGAGATTCTGAATACCGGCCTATTTACGGAAGAGTGGGCCGAGACGCAGCCGGACTGGTTGGAGAAACCAAGCGAAGGATGGGGCATCGATGCCGAAAAATACGGTTTCGAGTCGTTTGCTTATCAGACCCGACGTCCGTTTCATCCCGCTCGGTTCTACGAGTTCTTCACGGGGGGCGGTTTGGAAGACGTCGTCCGTTCGAAAGGGCACGTCTGGCTGGCGACACGCATGGAGCTCGCCGGTCTATGGCAACAAGCCGGCCTCGTCGGAAAGCTTGAATGTGCAGGTTTTTGGTGGAGTGCCACCCCGTCGGAAGAATGGCCAGACGACCCGGAATTCAAAAACGACATGAGTCAAATCTCAAAGCCACCCTATGGCGATCGGCGTCAAGAACTGGTTGTCATCGGTCATGACCTGGACGAAGCAGACTTCCGGCATCGGCTCGATCAATGTCTGCTGTCGGACGAAGAATTCAAAGCCGGTCCCATCGCTTGGGCTAACTACGAAGATCCCATTTCCGAATGGGAATTAATGGATCACGACCACGACCATCTTTCCTCGCACTAGTGCCCCGGGCGCTGGTCGCCTGTCGGGCCGCTTGCTGCTTGATAAGGGCGGGAAGTTGGCGGGATGCTGCGAGTGCTCGCTCGAGGGCGTAAACCTTGCTCTCCGCAATGAGAAAGCCCTTCGATGTGCTTGCCAAAGGCTTGATTTCGAAAGAAAGACGCGGTTAAAACCTTTTTTGTCGGGGCAGCGTCGGTCAGTACGGTACCGCTCACTTGGGCGGTTTTTGGTTCGCCAACAAGTAAGCGATCAGATCGACGATTTCGTCCTTGCTGAAGTAATCCAACAAGCCACTGGGCATGGCTGACACCGGTGAGGTTTGCCGTTGCACCACGTCAGACTTGGCGATCTTCATGGTCTTCGTCGGCTCCAAAAAACTGGTGACGATTTCCAAGTCTGACGAGCGATCGTCACCGGATACAACCCGGCCAGTTCGAGCGAGGCCATTCGCAAGTATCAATGTTTCAGCAGCGTATTTCTTGTCGATCACTCGCGAGGGTTCGATGATTGACGTCAGAATATCGCGTGGTGAAAATGGACGAGCGAGCGAGGTGAGATCGGGACCGTTCAGTCCTCCGGTTCCTTCCGTTCCGTGGCAAACGACGCAGCGCGCGGTCGCGAATATTGTTTTTCCGCAAACGGGGTCGCCCGTATCTTTCAACGTGCTCCACGCGTCGGCAGCTTCATCCACCGTCCACTTCCGCACGAATACGGTCTTAGCAGGGGGAAGCTCTCCGTCGCCTGGGCTGGTAGCAGCCTGATAGGATTGAAGCCATGTCGCAATATCGGCGATGTCTTGAGCCTCCAGGCTAAGGGCCGCGGCGTCGTACATCAGGGAACGTTTGAAGTCGTTCTTTTTGTTGATGCGGTCTTTAGGAATGAGTTGGATGCTGCCGGCGGCCGACTGGATGACGAGTGGCCGTGCATCTTTCAACCAGAGATCGCTGTTGTTGAATGCGATGTCGTGGATGACGCCGCCGTCCTTGAGCAGAACCTCGGTGCCTTCGTAGACGAGCGAGATCTCGGCGGAGAGCTCCGCAATGACACGCACGACGAGTTCCCGCGTCTGGTTCGGGCCCCAGCCTGCCTCGACCTGACTGACGGCCAGTTGAAACGGCCAGATGACTGCGTGTGTGGAACAGCGGCAGGTCCAACAGCACGTCGAACGTTTGCCATTAGATCCTCTCGCCGAATTGCAGCCCTCTTGAAGTTCATTCAAAAGGTCTGATGTATTTCAAGTTTCAGTTGTTCTCCATTCGTCTATTCCATTGCTTCCAGGCCTGCGACAATTGCCGTGTAATCTCCGGATACTTGTCCGCCACGTTGTTGGTTTCGGTGCGGTCGGACTGCATATCGTAAAGTTCCCATTGCATCTCGCTGTTAGAGTTTCGCTTCGAGTTGTCTCCGTTGTCCTTGAAAAAATCGATGCCTGTTCTTGGGTTTGTGTCGGCGGAAATCAGTTTCCATTTTCCTTTTCTGACGGCACCGCTGCCGCCAAACCGCCAATGGAAAAATTCAGAGTTCTGGCGTTGCTCGCCCTGGAAGATCGGCAAGAGGCTTCTGCCTTCGAGAGACTGGATTTGGTGGCTATTGCTGTAGACTGGTGAGCGAACGCCGGCAACGTTTAAGCAGGTAACCATAATGTCCATGATGTGGCCTATTTGGTGAGAGATTCTCCCGCCGTCTTGGATTACATCAGGCCAGTAGGCGATCAACGGCGTGGAGACGCCGCCTTCGTGGTTCCACCATTTATATTTTCGGAAAGGAGTGTTACTTGCGTTGGCCCAGGCAACTCCCAACGTGCGGTATGACTCCATCGGCCCAGGCGGTACTTCGTTGGCCGTGGCATCGAAGGCCTTGTAGTCTTCTGCGCACGATCCGTTATCTGACAGAAAAAGCAAAAGCGTGTTTTCTTCAATGCCGAGCTGCCGAACTTTGGCCATGATGCGTCCGATGCCCTGGTCCATGCGATCTATCATCGCGGCATAGACAGCCATTTCTAGGTCACGACTATCCTTGTCCTTAACGTCATCCCACTTCGGAACATGGCGGTCGCGTGGTGGCAGTTTCCATTGTCTGTCGATGATGCCCATTTCGAGAAGGCGATTGTAACGCTGTTGTCGAATCGCGTCCCAGCCGATCTTATATCTACCGCGATACTTGGCAATGTCCTTCGGCCAAGCCTGAAGTGGAAAATGGGGAGCCGTGTACGAAACATAAAGGAAGAATGGATCGTCATCTTTGCCGTACTGATCCAGATACCTAACGGCAGCATCGGTAAATGCGTCCGTGGCATAGAAGTTTCGATCTTCCGGTGTGAATGGCTGAATGATCCTATTGTCGATGGCCCATGAACGTTGTTCATTAGGGTGTTTTCTGCCGGGTTCCTTTTCACCCGAACGTTTCAGCCCTGGATTAAAATAGTTGCTCGCGCCATCGTTGAGACCGTAGAAGCGGTCGAAGCCGCCGTCCGTCGGCAGACTCGCAATGCCGCCATCATTCTTTCCTGTCATCAGTGTTCGATAACCGACGGTCTTGAGAACCTGTGCGACATTTACAACGCTTCTCATTTCGCCTTCTTTTACCTGTCGAGGATACAATCCCGTTAGCAACGTTTTTCGAGAAGGCGTACACTTGGCGTTGTTGTAGAATTGTGTGAATCGCAGACCTTCATCCGCTAAACGATCAAGGTTGGGAGTTTCAATCTCAGAGCCATAGCAACCCAGATCGGAATACCCCAGATCGTCCGCCATGATCAATACAATGTTGGGTCGATCGTCGGCTGACGCGACCGTAACGAGGAGCAGCAACACCAACACCGCGGAGCGACACAGCAAACGATGGTTCTTTGGATTCACTTGGGAGTCTCCTTGGCACGAACGCTGCTTAGACAAATGATTCAAACGAACAATCTGTAACATGTTACCATGTGAAATCGGTCTGCAGAAATTGGTGGCGTCTGACGTCGGTTGAGGCGGGTTGACAATTATTCGCGCACCCGTGGTCAGCATGAAGGCAAAAGAAACAGCTCGCCGCAATTCACTGCGATGATCTGTTTTGATTTCAAGTCGGGGTGACAGGACGGCTATTTAACCTTTTAGACGAGGCGTCATCGAACTGCAAACGCTCCATCTCCCTACTTGGGAATCGATTGCATCGATTTTGGCCTGGTTGGGATAGGAGGCGGGTTTCAGACTCGCCATTCGGAATGCCGGTCAATCCCCAGTCATGGGCCAATTGGGGCTTTCGTACAGCGGGTCGTTTCACCTCGGCGCACTACGTAGTCCGCCAAATTGCGGAGGATGGTCCAGCCGCACTCAATTAGATTTCTTGCAAATTGCGTTCGGTTTGACCGCCGCGGAACTTGCATTCGATGCCTAGGTCGTCAATAAACTTTGAAGGGCGTACCAAAAACTAGATGAATTGACACAGAGGCCGATTGTGGCCATTATCGACCGTGTCATGCCAGCTACCCGCGTCTTGCCAGCCATCAATACGTCTGTCAATTGATTGCCTCAACGACCTGGGTAATGAAGTCGGTCTCATTCCGTGTACGTGGCCCCGAACCCACTCGTGCAACAACCAGATCAAGAGATGAAATGATGTAACATCGATTTGAGTTGTAACCTTCCATGGCAAACATATCGTTCGGTAGGCCGGGCCAACGCGTCCCCTGACTATTCACCCAAAAAGCATAGCCG
Source organism: Pirellulaceae bacterium (assembly GCA_029243025.1). NCBI lineage: Bacteria > Pseudomonadati > Planctomycetota > Planctomycetia > Pirellulales > Pirellulaceae > Pirellulaceae bacterium. Next base: position 36,640 of record JAQWSU010000036.1, read on the forward strand.
TAATTGGGATTCAACTCTTGCGAAGACTGAGTTGCCAGTTTTAACCACGCGCGGGGAATCAGCAGTTTGCTGTCCCAGCAACCTTGGCGAATTGCTAGGTAGCCAATCCGAGCAAGTTCGCGTGCTGATATGTGCATGCCAACGTGGGCGCTGGTATGAGGACCGATGGAACCGGTGCCACCGATCACGTCCCAACTCGCTTGTGCGAATCCGATCGGATTGAATAATCGATTTTGCATGTATTCATGCATCTCTTATCCAGCAATATTCGCGAAGATGAGCGACAGAAGAGCCATCGCGGGGTCGCTATAGTCCCACTTCGTCCCCGGCTTGGTAGCCAATTGATCGACTGATTTGCCGTACCGATTTGGGCAACGTCCAAGTGCATGTTCAAAGGGGCAACTTCCCGTTGTCGTGGGGATGCCGTAGACTCCCATTGACTCGCCAGCAATCCCCGATGTCATGGTAAGAAGGTGTCGGATCGTGATCCACTCCTTTTGCAGATCGGACGGCGGATACGCTTCGGGTATTAATGAACAAGCGGGAGTGTCAAGATCGACGATTTGTCCGCTGTCATGGGTTTGACGATCATTTTCGAAATCGTCCAAAAGCAGCCCCCATGCGAGCCCCGTTAGCGACTTCGTGCAGGACCAAATGTCATATCGGCTGGTCGCCAAACTCATAAAGGTATGGTGTTCGCAAACTAGGTAGCCATTCCGAATGATCACGATGCCTGCGGGGAAATTTCCGAATAAGAACGTCTGCAGCTTGAACAGTTGAGCCAGCTTGTCGGCATCCATCCCTGCCTGTTTACGAACATCGTTCGCTGAGTCCAACCAACGCCAACCGCCTCGCGACTCGGCGAGCGGGTAATACGCTTGGGGTTCTATTGAATGTTGGTTTGATTTTGTAATCGATTTCGTCGAACCTGTAAGTGACATTTGACCAGCCAATTTCTCTTTCGTAAAACTCAAACGCGAATCAACAAGTGATAGACGCAGGCTTCCTTGGCGTCAACCGTAAGCGTCGTTGTGACGATTGACATTCCGGCAATCCATCAGGGAAGTGCTCTGCCAGTGACAAAAAATGCCGGCGACGTTTTTCATCCCAGCGACTGAATAGGAAATCGAGTTTAAGTGAAATAGAGAAGTAAGTAACGATGGTGATCCAGTCGATACGACGATCAATCACGTGACGTCAACGCACTGTTAACGTGTGTGACGCCTTTGAAACCCCAGACGATCGACGCACGCTGGTCTGCCGTAGAGGTCGAATTCTATGACGCCACTTCGCGGATGAGTGGCCTGATTACGGTTGGCATTAACGATATCGGCGATGGGCGACTAATCCGAGTAAACCAACGATCACCATGACGAATGATGCAGGTTCCGGCACTGCGTTGACGGCAGCACGCGGTCCTTGTTCATACCCGCCACCGGTGAATGCTGCAACAAAGTCGCCGCTATCGAAAACCATGTCACCGTTCCAGTCGCCTTCGGCGTAGCCAGCCACGTTTCCCGTTTCGTATTTGGCAGTACCGAAAACCAAGACAAAGTCACTACTGCTAAATTCGCCGTCGAAATTCGAATCGGCTAACCACAAATTCTGGAGTTGTTCTGTCCACGCAACTCTGTCTGCCGTATCTGTTTTTCCGTCTGCGTTGACATCACCAGCCAGATCATTCTCTTTAATGTACTGTGAGTGCACATCAAGATCCCCCGCATCGAGCTCGCCATTGCCATTGTAATCGCCTGTCAGTCCGGTATCTCCCCCGACGAACCGAAGCTCGCCGTGGCCTTCACCGGCTGCACCGTTCCCGTGTGAGGCAAAGAATTGGCTGCTTGTCCAATTCCACGGTGGCAAAAAATTGGCGGCATCTGTCGATTGTCGCGTGACATTGAAAAACCAAACATCATTTTCGCTTGGCGCGAAAGGATGGTTCAAACCCGTTGCCTCGCCTGTTTTATTGGCCTCGGCCGGTGCATCAAATTCCTCCCAGGGAATCAACATCTCGATCACCGCGCCATTTTCACCCGCATCGCAACTGATGTGGGTTCGACGCAGATGCTCCCAGTCGGTATCGTTGTTGAATAATCCATCTGCATGAGCAGCTGTCAGGCTGCCAAACGTCGAGCCTGTCACGCTGACGCCGTCCGACGGTAGTTCACCGTCCGCGGGATCTTGCGTACAGTCATCGGCCGTGTCTGGTATGAGGTCGCCACCGCAATTGCCTGCACCAGCATAGAGATTAAAGCCGATCTAATAATTATCGACTTCATTGTCGAATTGACCGATGTTATCTGCTTCAAGCGTATTGGGATCTAAGAAGACATTGAAAAAATCACCAGCAAAGTCACTTCCGGCTGGGTTTTGCCCCATGAAGTCATCGCCCCATTCTCCGTAGTCTGACTCTCCCAAGATGTATCGTCCTTCTTGGTTCCAAAGTGCTCGGAAGCGGTTGTTTTCCTCATTCGGCTCGCCGCCATCAAGAGTTCGCAAGAGAGTCCAAGTTTCGCCACCGCTCGCCGCAGCATCCCATTCGTTCGGTGCGATCGTACCGTCGATCGTCGGGCCGACGGCAACGAAGTGGGCGTCGTATGTCCGCACTTGTCCGTGACTGGTCGCCATCGGCACCAAGCGTGCCAAACTAAAACCAGCGACGATAGTGAAAAGTCGACGTGAAAGAATTTTCGTACTCATCGGTTGCATTTCTCCCGGAAATGTGGCGTGCAAATGCTCGGCTTAAGCGATGTCAGGCAGCGTCATCGCAATTTCATTCGGCTCAATAATCAACCCCGATTTTATGGTGGCCTTAGCGGGATGTCATTGAGAACTCGCGTTCATTGATCGAGAATGCTTGTCATTCGTGTGTTGACTATTTTGTATGTGTGAAACCAGTGTTTCTGGTGTTGGCAAGTCTTTGGGTTTAATTTTTTTGTCACGCAGGGCCGGCTCGTTTTTCCCTTCGGTAAAAGACTGTTGGTAGCAAAATGTCCAAATTGCGTGTGGCGTTGCTTGTCGGAAATTCTAGCGGTTATGGGCGATCGATATTGGCTGGCATCTCGCGATACCTTCGTGCTCGCTGCGATTGGTCTGTGTTTTTCGCCCAACGGGACTTGGCCGCGGGATTGCCAAGTTGGGTGCATGCTTGGCAAGGAGATGGCGTAATTGCCAAAGACATGCCACACGCATTGGTTGACTCTCTTAATGCTCGAGCAATATCTTTGGTCGATTTGCTAGGGCTCGCCAAGCCCTACGAATGTACAACGATCGTGGCAGACGATGCACTGATCGCTCAGAAAGCGGCCGAGCACTTTCTCGATCGCGGTTACACAAGATTTGCTTTCTGCGGCTACCAGAATGCCTATTGGTCCGAGCAACGATGCCATGCGTTTATTGACTATCTGCGTTAACGCGGACATACTCACGGCGAAACGTTCATCACACTGTGGCCAGAATTCGGCGTCCTCGCCGTTCATGACGAATTGCAACGACTTTCAAATTGGATTCAAAGACTTCCCAAGCCATTCAGATTGTTGGCGGCAAATGATACTCTTGGGCACTACGTCGATGCCGCGTGTTCACATAGTGGGGTGGCCGTTCCCGAAGAGGTTCCGTGATCGGAGTCGACAATGACGCAACGATCTGTAACTTGTGTTCAACGTCTCTTTCGAGTGTCATGTCTGACATTGAAACGATCGGCTATCGAGCCGCTGAGTCGCTAGCAAGGCTAATGGATGGCGCCGATGACGTGCTGCCGCTGACCGTGGTCCCGCCACGTGGCGTAAAGACGCGACAATCAACCGACATTCACGCTACGGAAGATCGTGCAATCATGGAGACGCTACGATTCATAAGAGCGAATGCATGTAACGGAGCCACCGTGACAGATGTCGCGAAGCAGGTCGCAATGTCTCGTAGTACACTCGAACGTCGCATGCGAGAGGCTATCAATCGGACGCCGAAACAACAGCTTCGCTACATTCAAATATCCAAAGCGCGCGGATTGCTAAGCGATACTAGCGAATCGCTAACGGAGATCGCAACGATTTGTGGGTTCGAACATCCGGAGTACATGCACGTGGTGTTCAAACGCGAAGTTGGCGTTACGCCTGGAGAATATCGTCGGTCAGCTTCGCAGCATTGAAACTTGCTTCGTCGCGAGTTTGCCCTTTTTTATGCCTGAATAGCATTCAACGGCGTAGATTTTGGAGCTGCGGGATCTCGGTTCCTGTAAATTCGAATGCCTAATACACAATTTCTTTTGGTATAGCTTTTATGGCATAGCGCACTTGCGAATCTGGTTCGCTCGAAGTCGCGTTGGTGTGAACAGTCTGATTTCAAGAATTCTTTCGAGGCATCGGATAGATCACCCTCAGGAGATTGCATTGGTCCTAATTCGCGGCGGTGAATCCGGCCTCGATTGCGACGAGATTTGTACTTGCTCGACGCCCACCAACCGGAGCAGTGTAGGAACTGGGTTCCGCGGTTGATGGGGCTTGCTGAGTTAGCGCTCTTTCCTGATCGCTCAAGGCTGCTCTCTTGCTCGAACTCGATGTTGTCGACGTGGATTGAGTTTAAATCTGCGTCTCGCTTGACGTGTGCGACAAGATGTCGTACGTTGGTGTGCATCTGTCGTACATGTCTGAAGGAGTTGAGTGAATGGGGGTCGAATCGCTTGCCAATGCTGAACTTGCGGTCATGGAACTGCTTTGGGAGGCTGACCGCCTAACCGCCCGGCAGATCCGCGACCAGCTCTATCCGGGAGAGTCCCGTTCTGCCAATGGAACGGTTCAACGATTGCTGCAACGACTCGAGGCGAAGAGCTTTATTGAACGAGATCGTGATCTTCCGGTTCACCTGTTTTCTGCCTTGATCGGTCGTGAAGCATACGCGGGAAACCAATTGAAGTCGCTGGCGGATCAACTCACCGGAGGATCGCTGGTTCCCGCCATCACGCATCTGCTCGATGAGAATCAACTTTCACGCGCCGAAATCACCCGATTGCGCGAGATTCTCAAGGGAGGCAAGTCATGACCAGCCTTCTTCTCCAATTCGCAATCAGCAATCTCCTACTGTCAGTTCCGCTTGCACTCATTGCCTATGCTGTTCACCGGAGCCAGCGGTCGCCGACAGTCGCACATCTGCTGTGGGTGCTCGTGCTTGCGAAGCTGGTTACGCCGCCGATCTTCTCAGTTTCACTTGACTTTTTGCCGAACATCAGCACTCAGGCAGCTTCAGCCATCGCCCAAGGAACAAAGGCTCCATTGGAGTTCGAAACCGATTTGGCGCTCGTTAAAAGCAACGCCTCGATCGAATCCGGACGGGTAGCATGGTCGGACGGATTGAACCATTCATGGATTGCGTTTTCCAAAACCTGTGTCTTCGCGCTGTGGATTTCAGGCGGTCTGTTTGTACTCTTGCACTCATTGAATTCGGTTTTTAGATTCAACCGGCGACTTCGGGTCGCATGCCGACAAGTTGACCCGGATTTGCAGCGACTCGCCACCGAAGTCGCGGAACAACTGGGGCTCCGCTGGAGTCCCAAAATCTATTCTGTTCCAGCGGAAATTTCACCGCTCGTTTGGTGGATAGGCGGTCGTGTAAGAGTCGTTATTCCGGGAAGGGTTAGGCAACAGTTTGCACCGGATGAAATAAAGTTGATCCTTGCCCACGAATTGGCACACATCAAGCGATGCGATCACCTGGTCCGTTGGCTCGAGTGGTTGGCATGCGTCGTATTCTGGTGGAATCCGGTTGTATGGTGGTCCCGTCGCTGTCTTCGGGTCAATGAGGAGTTGTGTTGTGATGCCATGGTGTTGCGTGCCTTGCATCCCGAGCCACAACGTTACGGCTTTTTACTACTAACGATTATTGAGCTTCTTTCCTCCCCGGAGATCCGCCCACCGGCAGAGGCATGCGCAATTGATAGCGGCGGTTCCCTTGAAAGGAGATTTCGAATGATTGTTTCGATGAACACTGTCGCACCGATACCACGTTGGTTGAGTGGAGGTATGTTGGCCTTGGCGATGGGTTTGCTTCCCCTCGGTATCGCTTATGCGCAGGACTTCGATGCATTCGAACGGCGACTCGGGGCTGCCGTATCCGATGGTGAAATCAATTTGTCCCAGGCCCAAGCGATGATGCGTGCATTGCGGGCAACCAGTGGAAATCATCAACTTGAGAAGTTAAAGGCAGGTATCGAACAAAGATTGCGGCACGTCGGAGAGGAGCTTCGCAAGCGAGTCGCGGCGGGTGAAATCACTCAGAAGCAAATGGAGGGGGAATACGAAGCTGCGGAACGGAAGATGTGGACGCATTACCGCGAGGCCGAATTGAAACACCACCGTCAAGAACGAAACCACGTTGAAAACGAAGACCTTGAGAAGCTAAAGGCAGGTATCGAACAAAGATTGCGGCACGTCGGAGAGGAGCTTCGCAAGCGAGTCGCGGCGGGTGAAATCACTCAGAAGCAAATGGAGGGGGAATACGAAGTTGCGGAACGGAAGATGTGGACGTATTACCGCAAGGCCAAGATGCAAGGCGATCGCGGCAAAGACGAGCACGTCGAGAACCAAGACGCGCTGCGTGAAAGGTACATGTATCGCATTCGTGAGATCGAAGAGGCTATGAAGTCCGGCGAGATCTCGCCGGAGGAGGGCGCTCGAGCTATCGAAGAAACAAAACGAGGCATGGAAAAGGCCGTTCGTGATCGTAAAGAAACTTCCAGCAGTTCATCAAGCAAAGACGACGCGCGTCAGAACTTAAAGACAAAAGATGTGGAGCCAAGGTTCGTGCCAGAGGAGGAATACACCCGCGTTGAGGCGGAGCTTAAAGAGCAAGTTACCGCCGGAAAAAACAGTGAGAAAGAGGTGTCGCGAGAGCTCACCCAATTGCAGAACGCCAACAATATGGCTCACATCGAGAAGTCTGTCCGCGAAGGTGAAATGACTCGTGCCGAAGCCGATGAGCTTTACGCGAAGCTTGGGATCAAGTAGCCGCGACTGGCAGGTTCAGAGCTTTGCTGTGACGTCTTCGGACATTGCCCTCGTCTGGTTGCCGATGGCAACCGGACAGTTTGAACGATTTACAAGCTGTTGAGCAGAAACAGCTTGCGAGGTGGTCGCGTCTGAAAAAGATCGGGGCAAAAGATGCGATTAGCACTTCTTTTCTGCGGCATCGGAGAGGGATGAACGTTCCATCGCCCCAGGTGAACGCAGATGCTTTCGATGCTGGTCTGATGCGGCGACAAATAGTTTTTCATTGATGACGACCTTTACGGTATAGCAGTTGATTCCTTACGGTTCGCAACGGGCAACTTAAGGTTGGGGCAGCCGGTTGGTTCCGCCTCCGTGCGCCGTTCCGATCACCAGATCGCTGAGCGTTGTTCATCGTCAGCCGTTTCGAACTTCCAACGATGAAGACCAGAACGTACCCCTCTGTGTAGCGTAATGTGTACCCCCCTGCAGAATCGCGAGCTGTCGTTTGCGGATGAGGTTGTGAGCTCCACCTGAAGTGAACGAGATGGGGTTTTCTGCGTTTGAATTGTCGCTCTCGAGTCGATTGCGAAAAGTTTTGGCAACTTTCGGAAGTATTTCGCGACCGGTTATGACCGGAACGTCGTTCAAAGAACAGTATTGACACATGCGTGTCTATCCCAGGACAACGGTTTAGGGTAACTCGCAACCTGTATCGTCAGTCAGGGATCGATCCTTCGTTTGTACCTGTACGTTACTGGATCCGAAAAAACGAGTGACGTTTCTGGTGCTGCCCGAAGCTCATGTGACGGACTGATGTTGAGGCCATGATATCGGGGAGGGATTTCCAATGAACTTGACTTCGAAACGTCGGAGCCAGCGCCGTATTTTCAGCAGCGAAACTTTGGAGCCAAAGATCTTGTTGGCCGGGGATCTCACTGCCAATGCGATCGAATCCAATACGGCCGATCGTGTCACCAACACTGAAATGATTTTGCGAGATCGTTCTTTCCTTGGCATCTCTGAAGACACAGCCGACGGTGTGGGTACCATTCTTACGGGGGAGGTTGATGGTCCGATAGGTGAGCTGCGAGAGCTAGACGTTGTTCATCTTGGCGGGACACCAAACGGTCGGCTGGGATCTTACCTGGTTGCGGGCGTCGGCACGGGGTCGGCAGCTCAATTTTCTTCATGGTCAGTAACCGAAGATTCACCAGCTCCAACTCATTTGAGCGATACAGACCCCATTCCAGGTCGCGACTTCAAAGTCCATGTTTTGACACCGCTGGAGAATCTGGAACTGGCACGTCGCCCATTCATCATTAGTCGCGTTGGTCCCGACAAGAATCTCTGGTTGAATTCATTTCACCTTTCGATTTCTGGTGATTTCGTCGCGGACGATGTTCGCGGATTCGATCAGTTGGAGGTTATCTCGCACGCGATTGCGCATCGCCCCGCTGAAGATCGTGCTGCGTGGGCACAGGTGGTTACTCCTGTGATTGGTCGTAACCCAGGAGGCCAGCTGGAGCTGCGCGTCGTCACTTGGCGCGTTAATGAACAGACGCAACAGATTCAAGGCTTGTACGCCTCTGATCCATTAGACGTTACGGGGCTAAGCGATTCACAGAGTGAGCTGTCAATCCACCATACTGGGTTTAGCAATTACACGATCAACTTAAAGAATAATTCTAACCGTGTTGTCACACGTTACGTCTCTGTCGGGGACGAGGGACAAGTTTTCGATGCGGGTGGTGGCGCATCGGGCAGGGACTATCAGGGCGGATCCACCAGTGACTGGACTGATAACCTCGCGGCAGCCCCGCTCAATGCCGACGCATCTGTTGCGTTTACCGACTTGAATGGCCAGCAGGAACTGACTGTTTGGGAGCGACGCACTGACGAGTGTTTCCTGTTCATCTGTACGGTCGCCCCATATCGGCTCGGCAGTAGCGATGACGACCAGAATCCGAACCATCCTGGCATCACGATTGACGTTCCCAATTTGACTCATGCCTATGCACCGTCGCCGGAATCGAACGAGTTCTTTGGGACGTCGGTGGCTGTCGGCGACTTCAACGGTGACGGCTTCAATGATGTAGCCGCCGGGGCTTCGGGACAATCGATTAACGGTCAGGCTAACGCGGGAGCAGTAACCGTTCTCTATGGATCCGAGAATGGAATTTACAATTCGCCGCTTAACAATACTTGGTCGCAGGATTCCCCTGGCATCACGGGTGTTCCTGACGAGGGCGATCGTTTTGGTGCTGCGTTGGTCGCCGGCGACTTTGATGGTGACGGCAAAGACGATCTCGCGGTGGGTGTGCCCGGCGAATCGATCGAAGCAGATGGGTTGGCTGAAGTCGGTGTGGTTCAGATTCTCTATGGCAGCTCACAGGGCATCACCGCTGCAGGCGACCAGCTATTCCGCCAAGGAGCAGGCGGAGTCGCCGGACTTTCTGAGGCGTACGACCATTTTGCCGCCTCCTTGGCCGTTGGCGACTTCAACAATGATGGGCGTGAAGATTTGGCAGTCGGGATTCCCGATGAAGACCACAACCAGCAGGGCCTGGTTGACGCTGGGGCAGTCCACGTCTTTTACGGTGCGAACGGCGGTTTGGACGGAAATGGAAATGATGTCACCTTTCACCAGAATTCCCCAGGGTTTTTGAGTAGTGCTGCATCCGGCGACCAGTTCGGCTTTGCCCTCACCGCCGGAGATTTTAACAACGATGGAAATGATGACTTAGCGATCGGGGTTCCAGGAAAACGGGCGTTTGGGATGAGTGACACCGGCGCGGTTCATATTGTGAGGGGATCGGGGATTGGCATCACCGCCAACGATCAGTTCATCACTCAGGACGGGATCGTTGCTAATAACAACGTCAGTGGTGGAGACATCAGCGACGCGACAGAATCCGGAGATCGTTTTGGTGAAGCCTTAGCGGCGGGTGATTTCAATGCGGATGGTTTTGTTGACTTGGCGATTGCTGCGCCCATGGAAGACGCCAACGGCTTCGTCAACAGTGGTCGAGTGCACGCGTTGCTCGGATCCAATAGCGGCATCACTCGTGTGGGTGAGGAAATCTTCGACCAGGCGACACCGGGAGTTCTCAGCGATCCGGAGCTTGGCAGTCGATTCGGGGCCACGCTTGCCGCCGGCGATGTGGATGGTGATGGCCCACAGGATCTGTTGGTGGGCGTTCCTTATCAAGACCATCAGGAAACCGATCAGATCACTTATGCGAATACCGGAATTGCCGTGCTAATACGCGGAGATCAGAACTCAGCGCTCACTGGATTTGGCGGCGAGATGCTGAAACAGGGCGTCAACGGAATCCAAAATTCACCGAATCCGGGAGATCGTTTTAGCGCAGCAGCCCTGCTTGCCGACCTGAATAACGACGGCTTTGCAGATGCCGTCATCGGCGTTCCGAACGAAAAGCAAAGTCGCTTTAGCTCGGAACATAAGAATGCGGGTGCTGTCCAGATGGTTGACGGTGGCGCCAACGGTTTTACCTCCAACGATGTTCTTTGGGGCCAGGGAGTGGCACGTCATATCCGCGCCATGGCGGCTAATGGAAATTGGGAGCAGCAGTACGGCACAGGGAATGGGACTCTGTATGAACTCATGCCGTCCGGGGAACCGTTAGCGGTTCATGCAGCGAGCGTCACGAAAGCGACAACGCTCTTGGTGACGGTCTTGGCGTTGGAACTACCCAACTCGCCCATCGCACTCACCGATCAGGTCACGATTAGTGAAAGAGCGGCGGATACAGGCGGCAGCAAGATGTCTGGCACCCAGGACGGGGAAGACGCATTGCTTGAGGAAGGCGATATCCTCACGCTCGAATCTTTGATGTATGGCATGATGATCCACTCCGGCAACCGCGCTTCGGTTGCCATCGCCGAACACGTTGCCATGAACGTTCTGAATGCGGGTGCTAATCAAGCCATGGAACGCTTTGTCGACGAGATGAACGACCTGGGCAGTCTGCTTAATCTCGATGATACTCGGTACGGACACCCGGCAGGCGGCAGTGTGACAACGCCACAGGATCTGATCACGATGTGGCGTGCTGGTTGGCAACATCCTCTCTTCCGACAATTTTCTAGCTCCGAAAACAGCATTGAGGCGGCCACGTTGAACTTGGATCCGCCCAAGATCTTCCAGCTCGATCGCACCAATGGATACGTGGGACAAGACGGATGGAAAGCTGGACACGGCCGAGTCGGCGACGTTTATGACGAGCAAGGGCAACTGATCGAAGTGCCGATCTGCACACAGTGCCACGTGGGACAGGCGCGGCGCGGCGGACACACAGTCGTGGTTGGAATTCAGCAGTCAAAGGAGGATATGTCCAATGCGAGGGAGCTGTATGACTTCAGTTTCCAAAAACTGTTTACGCCTGATCGACGTGGTCGGTCGGCACCGCCGTCTGGCGGTCCGGGGGGGATTGTCGGGCCGGGGCCTCAGATGGGCGATATTCATTCCCTCGCAGTCGATCATCTCACGGACTCGTGGATCGTCACGGCTGCCATCGACGACGCGCAACACCTTCAGTTGATCACTTGGGCTGTAAACGTCAATGGCGGCAATCTTACGCCCCTTGGCGGCGCCATCGACACCGTTGATAACTTGCCGCAAGGCAATGAAATCGCCAGCCAAGCGACCGACATGGTCCGTCTTCCGGAAGGACCACGCGTTCAGGGTGACTATGTGACGGCTTCCATCGAAAGCGGGAATCTGCGCCTAGATGTCTGGCGAGTGGGAGCCGAAGTCGTTGATCCTCCCGAGCCTCCCGGTTCAAATATCGCTGACTTTACAGATGACCAAACGGTGGATGTTGACGACATCACACGCTTGTGCAAGGAAATCAACGCCCCACGTCGAAACCTCGCTTTTGATTTGAACAACGACAACCGAGTCGATCGAGGGGACTTGGATACTCTGGTGCACGATATCTTGGAAACTAGCTATGGTGACGCGAATCTGGACGGCCAATTCGATTCCAAAGATATCGTCGATGTCTTCGTTGAAGCTCGCTACCTAGTCCCGTCTCGTGTCCCCACAACCTGGGATCAGGGCGATTGGAATTGCGATGGCAGCTTCGATCAAAGCGACTTCGTGGATGCGTTCACCGACGGCGGTTACGTGGGGGCCTCGCCGGCCAAGTCAGCCAGCATCGTATCGGATATCAGGGAGGTGGGCGCCGCGATCGATCACAACGACAAACCCAAGCTGCAGTGGGTAACTCCTGCGTTCCAGCCACGTTTGCAGCAGCTTGTCGAACGACGCGCAGCCACTCTCGAATCGCTCAGTCGTGACAGGTTGTTCGCAGATGACGCAAGCTTGGACGACCTGGGTGACCCGACAAACCGCGCTCAAGAGGTTGCCCAAGTTGATCTGCTTCTTGCCGATTTGGACGTGTCAACATTGCGTTTGCTTACCAAAGAACGGCTTTGGCCCACGGAATAGAAATCCCTTTCAGCAAAACGAAGTTGCTGGAAGGTATGGGGCCCGCTTTTGTGACTTGGTCGTGCTTTGAAAATAGCGACTTGCCTTGTCTTTGGGCTCACACGCTTTTATGGCATCGCGCATTTGCGAATCAGGTTCGCTGATTGGCCTACACACAGCGGGCTCGTCTCCGTGACCGCACCGCTGCAACGGATGAAAATTTGAAACGGAGGGAGGTGTCCAAACCGTTGGGTTTGGCGGAATTCGGCTATCCTTTGAGGATGACCAAACCGCTGTCTCAAAAGACTTTCCGAAATTGCAGGAGGTGTCATTTGTGCATGAACACCTCCGAGCTTCGCCGGAAAGAACAACACCGGTGCGTGATCCGATTAGGCGTGTCGGACGGTACGTTCGCTCCAGTGCCAGGAATTCAGTTCTGCTATTTTATTTTACTTCCGTTGTTAATTCTTCACGAGTCTTAGCACCGTATTTGCGAAGGAATTCAGCAGTCTTGTTCCGCCCATTCGCCAATGCTTCATCCAGTGGAGTTTGGCCTTTTCCATTCAACTCATTTGCCCTTGCTCCGTTGGCAATAAGTAGTTCACAAACCTCAGAAGCATGCTTTTCTGAATAACTTCGCGCCACTTCATGTAAAGTTGTTTCCCCCGGTTTAGCACGGTACGGTTCATCGTCGTTGATCATACTTCCCGATTTGAGTTTCACATTGACATCCGCCCCTTTGTCTATCAGCATTTTCGTCAATTCCAAATACATTTCATGACTTTTTGGATGACCTTGAGCCGCCCCCCACGCCGCTGAATGCAATAAAGTCTCCCCCGTACGCTGCGTCTTGGCATTTACATCTGCCCCGGCGTCAATGAGCAATTGAGCAGCTTCCTTATTACTCGCCAAATGCAATGGTGTATGGTGGGTGTCATCGATCACTTTTACATTAGCTCCCCGATCAATCAGCAGCTTGATCATGGTCAGGTGACTCCCTTTCCAATCGGCGTTTACGGCATGGTGCAAGGGAGTCATGCCGGGTTCATCTTGCAAGTTTACGTTTCCGCCTTGATCAAGGAACTTTTTGACTGCCGCAAGGTTTCCAGCGGACACGTTATTCAGCAGGCGCGCCTCACCACGGCCTAAATAGACCGAATCTACATGAGGATTGCAGCCAAGCAAAAGAATGGACGTCAATAAAGTGGAAAGGATTGGTCGCAACGGTTGCTCCTTGGATGTTCGATGAGAAATGCGGAAGGATACCCGTCTCTATCTGGAAAAGCTTCGTGAATTCTGGCCAACTCTGGCTATTGTGGGATCCTCGCTGGATTGCTTTGCATTGCAAAGTAAGTGACTTTCAACGATTTGTCAAACTCAATCGAGACCCGCAACGGAATTCAAGTTACATTACCGTCGGTAAGTTTTGGTGCGATGACAACGTGTCGCATTTCGACAGGAAAGATCATCTCGGAGGTAGAAATTTGAAAATCGCTCGATTCTGTTTGATCTATTTAGCCGTCCTAAATGTTTTCGTGGCCAACCCGTCTCTCAAAGCAGATGATCCCGTGCCGACGACGTGGCGGAAGCATACGATTAATGACCGGTCGCCGTTTGAAGCCGTTGGAGTGGCCGACTTCAATGACGATGGCAAACTGGATGTGTTTAGCGGCGATTCCTGGTATGCGTCTCCAAACTGGGTGCGGCATCAAGTACGAGATGTTAAGCCGGGAACGAATCCGCACTACCATGAAGACTTCGCCGACGCGCCGATCGATGTGAACGGCGACGGTCGGATCGACATCGTGACGTGTGCGTACTTCAGCCGTCGCATCGCTTGGGTTGAACAACCCAAGGATCCAACCCAACCCTGGACCGAACATCTGATCGATACTCCAGGGTCAATGGAGACCAGCTATTTGGTCGATCTGTATGGCGATGGCACACCTGTCTATTTGCCCAATGTTGGCGGACAGGTCGTCTGGTACGAGCTGACATCGGCCATGCCGAAAGTGGAATGGAAGCAGCGTCGATTATCGCCGGAAGGAGCCGGACACGGTATCGGTCATGGAGACATCAACAGCGACGGTCGGATCGACATCATCACTCCGAAAGGCTGGTACGAACAGCCGGCCGATCGAAATGCCGACTGGAAGTTTCATGCTGAATTTGAACTGGAGGCGGCCAGTATTGAAATCATCGGACATGACTTTGACGGTGATGGAGATACCGATGTCGTCTGGGGAATGGGGCACCAATTCGGTCTGTACTGGCTGAAGCAATCGAAAGACGCGAGTGGAAAACGCATCTGGACGAAAGAAGATATTGATAGCGGTTTTTCGCAGGTTCACACGCTCCATCTGGCCGACTTCGACGGCGATGGCGAACAGGAGTTTGTCACGGGGAAACGCATTTATGCCCACGCGAGTGAACCCGGAGCCACTGCCCATCCGTGCATTTTTATCTACCGCTTTGATCGGAAGGCGTTGAAGTGGATGAAGACCATTGTCTACAAAGGTTACCCGGCTTCAAACGCTCCGGCAAATGCCAAACAGCGGGATGCTCTTAAAGATTTCCCACGCGGTTCCGCCGGGACAGGGCTGCAGATGGCGGTAAAGGATATGGACAACGATGGCGACATCGACATCGTTGCGCCTGGCAAGTCGGGCCTTTATTGGTTCGAGAACTTGCGGATCACGAAGTAAGCGGATTATCAAAATTCTTGAAGCGTGAACCGTGGCTCAATCGCTACACAATCCTTCCAGGAGTCGGTTTTTAACAACCGCGGCCACAGCCGCCGGCAGCGACCGATCTCGCAAGTCCTTAGCGAATTACTCTCCGCCGTCTGCATTCGGGGCCGTCTGCATTCGGGTTTGCACCCAGGGAAATTGGTGCAAACCGCTGTGAATTGTGGGTAATTGGGACGCCTCACCCAAGGCGAGGCGTGTTTCACGTTCTCCGCCGCCCTCAAGCTACAGGCTACAGCAATCGATCCAGGATCAGATTTGTGGATTCGGTGATCCGTTGGTCACGCGGACGCAGATCCGGATTGAAGGACTCGCCGGTGAGGTGCTGCAACCCCTGGATGTAGCGGACAGCGATTTCGTTTGCCTGTTCTTCGGTGAATTGCTGACCCTTCTCCTTGACCATGCCACGCGCGAATTCCTTGGAAAAGGAGACAGGCTTACCGTCGCGGGTGGAGACGTTCCCTGCTTCGTCGAGCCTCCAGAAACGCGACGAGTCCATGGTGTATAGTTCATCCGCAGATACGATGCGTCCTTCCGCATTGATCCCGTGCTCGGTCTTGGTATCAACTAGCACCATCCCCCTTTCGGCCAGGCACTGTGTCACGATACCAAACGCCATCAGAGAGGCATTGCGCATTTGGGCGTACTGGCCCTCGGTGCAGACGCCACTTTCGATGAGGTAGGCGACATCTGTGGTGCGGTCGACCTTCTCCTTAGTGCTTGGAGTGTCCATGAGGTACGGAAGCCGACCATTGGGTTCGAGAGTGGCGACGTCTAACTCGTGGCCGGCATACTGCATGATGTTCTTTCCCTCCTCCTTCGCGATCAGCCAATGTTGATAGAGCGAGGTGGAGGTCGAACTCTCTGCCATGAAAAGCCTGAGCACGTTTTCGACCATCAATAGTTTCAGGTTCTCGGCTGGGATCACGGTGGAAGCAGGCGAAAGGCCGTCGACTTCGAACTGCGAGGAGCCGAGCACTGGCTTCACCAGTCGGTGCATGTGATCGTGATTAAAGGCCAATACCTGGTCCTTAAAAGGAATCGCACCGCGGTTCACATCGTGGGTCGAGATGCGGTTATTTCGGAACATTAGGCGTATGGGCTTTCCGCACGACGTTTTTAGGTCGTCGCCAAACACGGAGTCGGACACCTTGCCTTCCAGCACCGTGCAGCCGCTGAGTCGCGGCAGTTCGCCATCGGCAATCAGTTTTTTGACCGGTCGGCCTTCATTTACCGCGGCCCCGTGGGCCGCTACCAGTTCGCGAATTTCCCGTTCATTTAGCATAGCAAAACCTGGACTGCTGAAGTTACATTTGGATTGGTTCGTTGGGACGCGGAATCGACAGATTTTTCACGTTCGTTCGCGCTGCGCACAGGGAACGTCAGGTGGTCGACTCGCGACAGCGACATGGCTGCCGGGACAACACTTGAACGTCCGGAAAAGTGCGGCCAACGAGATGAGGACATCGAGCTCCCAGCTCAGTGTCCCGGTCGGATTTTAGACGATGTTCTCCTCGAACAACAGGATCCCTGGAAGGGGGCCGCGAGGATTTCTTGCCGGATCTGGCCGCAGAAAAATCAGAAGGATAGGTCTGACCTGCCTCGCGTTCATTTTCCTGGCGAAAACTTAAGTCCCCGGTCGGCGGCTATTGCAAAGTCGGAGGCAGTAAGGAAATCGAATTGGGCAGACTTTTTCACGGCGGTGGAGATAAATCACTGGTCGAACATGACTGGCGGAACATGACGGGCTGGATGTTACGGGCTGGATGTTACGGGCAACGCCGAATTAGCCGGCACAGTGCACGTCCAGTTGATTGACGGCTTTGAACTCGCGGAAGAAATGTTGTTCAACTTTCTACGAGTTGGCGGCACGCTCACCGGTAAGTACGATGGACGGGGCGAAGGTGATCGAGTCGGTAACTACGGCGGTGAAGATCCGTTTATTTCGTGCGCCGGTGGTGATGGCAACGACGTGACGCTGTTCACCGCTCCCGAGCCGACCATCGTGCTAACCTGGTCCATGCTCATCGGACTGGCAATCCTGGTGCGGCGACGGCGCTGAGTCCGCTTCATCGTGTCACCATCCCCGTGTCACCATCCCCGTGTCACCATCCCCGTGTCACCATCCCCGTGTCACCATCCCCGTGTCACCATCCCCGTGTCACCGTCCCCGTGTCACCGTCCCCGTGTCACCGTCCCCGTGTCACCGTCCCCGTTTTATCCTCTCATTGACGAGGGGAGCGTTAAGCAAACTGAACAGTGGTGGACCAAATAAAAAGGTGGCTCTACAGGGAAGGCGGGCGTCCGGCCCTTCTGACTGCGACGTTGCAGTTGGTGGAGCCGGAGTTTGGTGTCTTCGGTGACGAACTCGCCTCGGGTAATATGCCCGTGCTTTTATCGTCGCGTGTTCATTTATCCCTTTGACTTGCGCTGGCGTCGCAGTGATGATGTGTTTGTCACTTCTGTTGACAGCCAGCGTTTGCCGGCGGAGGATGGTGGTCTCCCTCTTGGCCCGATTTGAGATATTTTCTTGGGGATGTGATTATGAAACGCTGTTTTTTTCTATTGGTTTTGTTGTCCTTTGTTTGTTTGGTTTCGGAGCTGAGTGCCACCGTCACCACACGACATTACGACTTTGAGGAAGGCGCTGCCGATGCTGCAGCAACGGAGCTGATCGACATAACCGACGTGCCGCTTCATGAGAATTCGGACGATTTTTTTGGCTGGGGAGGTCACATTTGGATTGAAGTCTCAGGGGTTGAAGCACGGCCATTGCCTGCAGGAAGCCTTGATGATTCCGTGGAGGATGCAGCACTTGTTAATCCATCGCTTGAATTGATTGAAGGCAATGGGCTGTACGTCAGTGTTTCCGATGGCTCCGAATTTGATAGCCCCGCAATCGGGAGTCAATTGGCAATACAATTAGACGGCAAGACCCGCTACGATGACTTCGAAACGGGAGTCGGTTCTCGAGGCGTCTATGTGAATCCAACAGCTCTTGCGGCGGGTCAAGATGTAGATGGCAATGTCTCTGAGAGTTACAACTTGATGACACAGGCCTGGGTTTATCCGCAAGAAAACACCGGTGAGAAACAAACCGTATGGCAGGCGGGAAGGGAGCAGGGATCTGTAAACATCACAGAGGATGGTTTTTGGCAGTTTGAAGACTTAGGTTCAGTTGGCGTCCTGAATTGCTCACAAGCTGATGGCCCGGATGTACCTTATTCGTGCGAAGAAGGAGAAGAAGAATTTCCTGTCGCGTTTAACGAATGGACTCATCTTGGCATCTACCGAGGCGGCAATGGGGCCGAAGTTTATCTGAACGGCGAACGCGTCGCGGGCAGCATCTCCCCGGATCCCCCGAACCATTTTGGAACTTTTGCCAATCACATTACGATTGGTGGCCGCGACGATGGAAGTAACGGGTTTATCGGCCTGATCGATGACTTCAAGGTTCAAGGTGAAGTGTCACTTGGAGCCCATGATATGGACATCAACTTGATCCCGTCCGTTATCGGTGACTACAACGAAAGTGGTGCCCTTGACGCTGGTGACTTGGACTTTATTTCACAGGCAATCATCGACGGAGAAAATACTGCCGACGCCGATGGTAACGGCATGACGGACGCAGCTGATCGCGTATTCTGGATCAACGAGCTGCAAGGTTCGTACGTTGGTGACTCGAACTTCGATGGTGAGTTCGGCAGTGGTGACCTTGTCCAAGTGTTCTCGGAAGGTAGGTATGAGACGAACGAAGCGGCCGGCTACGCTCAAGGTGACTGGGATGGCAACTTGCTATTTGACAGCGGTGACATTGTTGCAGCCTTTTCCGCTGGCGGATACGAGCAAGGTCCTCGCGCTGCGACCGCAGTCGTTCCGGAGCCAGCTGCTGCAAGTCTGCTGATGCTGGCTGGCATGTCGCTGCTCGGCCTACGTCGCCGCAGATAAGTTCGATCGGTCTCGCGTCGCGCATCTGTGCGATGTTCAGATACCATAGATCTGTAAGAAAAACAGCGAGCGCCCTGGCAGATTTGCCGGGGCGTTTTGCGTTGTTGCCGGCATGCATCGATCAGCTTGAGGCGAGCGTAGAGTTGCTTCTTACAAATCGATCTGCGCGCAAAACGCGTGAGCTGTTTGGTCGAACTGCTAAGGTCAGACGCGGAGCGTTACCAATCCGCCGAATTACGGGGATTGGCTTCCTCATCGCTCCATGGATCCTTCTACTCTGACGCCAGATGCGAGCAGAAAAGACCGGAAAACCGAAAAGCAAGGCCGACCCCGACGAAAGCCTCGCCTTGACCATCAGGCGTCCCTGCTGCAGTTAGTTGAACTGGAGACGATCGACCGTGAACGGCGTTCCGCCGAGCGTCGACTCAAGGCAGCTAAGTTCCCCTGCTACAAAACGCTCGACGAGTTCGACTATGCGGCGGCCAAGGCAATCAACAAGCTCTTGGTACTGGAGCTGATGCGTGGCGACTCTCTTGTCGCGCGCGAGAATATTTTGCTAGTTGGCGACAAACGAATCTTCTACAAGCGGCAATTTTTTCGTTCGTTTCAAGCCGGTGCCGGCGGATTGAGCGATGGCACTTAGGCGCCGAGATGCTCGATACGTGGTTTCGGCTGGAGCTGAGGAGGACAGTATCATCTTCCAAGCAACGTAATTAGCGAGTTCTGCCGATGGCAAACTGTTTCCGAATCCACTCCATCTTCACCACTTCATGCTCGGGCGGCGTGCTGTGGCCAGCTTCGGGGTACACGCGATATTCTTTCGGTCCGCGAAGTTCGTTGTAGGCGGCGAAAGCGGCTGGCGCAGGGGCCGCTGTGTCCTGCAAGCCGACGCCCATCAGGACAGGACACTCGACCCATCCGGCGAGGTTCTTCGGATCAATGTAACTGAAGGTCGCGCTCGCTCGTTCCCAGGTGTTCTTGGGATCTCTGCCCAGCCAGTGCCGGACAACCATCCCCGGCCAAGCTGTCATCCTGAAAGCCTTCATGGAGTCGCCTACGAAGGGGATATCCGGCGCGCTGAGCGCGATTCGCTTGTCGAGTGCTGCCGTGGTGAATGAGAGCATGCCTCCTTGGCTGCCTCCGGTGATGGCGATGCGATTGAGATCGACATCCGGTCGCGACGTCAAGAAATCTACCGCGCGCAGGCAGTCCATAATGGCCCCGCGGTAGAAGAACTTCTGCGGATCGTCCAGCCCGCGTAGGAGATAGTCGCCAGGTCCCCACCATTCATACGCGGGCTCGTCGTCGGTGCTGTTGCCGTGGCCTCGGATATTGAGCGATAGCACTGCCATATCGGGTATCGACTGCGTGGGCCTCATCCCCTGGGTGTAGCCCGGCACCCTCAGCAGCACAGAATGCGGCCCGGCAGACTTCGGCAGCTCGAACCACCCACGAATCCGGACATCGCCGAGGCTGCGCATTTCCACGAGGAAGCAATCGGTCTGTTCCGTACTCCATTCCGGGCTCGGCTCAACTTTGTATTGAGGCGCGACGGTGGCGAGCTCCGCAATCGTATCATCCCAAAACGCGCGCAAATCCTTAGGCGGCTCGAGCGGCCGAACCATCTTCTCCGGTGCATAGGCGCGCATCTTTGATTGCGAGATGGGTGTGTTGTCACCGTCGCGTGTGAATGTGCAAGTGACTTGGTAGAAGCCGGCTGCCGGGGGCTCGAATTTCAGAGTCTCGGTGTGCGACTTCCCAGCTGACAGCAGTAGGGGCTGGGAGGTATCGGCGAAGGCTTCTCGTTCGTCGGTCAGCCAGGTGTCGCTCCCGACTTGGAACCGCACCGTGCCCTCAATGGGCTCAAACGTCGCGTTGCGTATCGTGACCGAGAGATCCATTGGCGCGCCGGCTGGGTAGATCCCGTCGGCGTGGCCATGTTCGATATGGACCTCTACGAAATCGGTCCACACGGGCACCGACAACGTCGGTGTTCCTTTGTGCATTCCCCCGTTGCCGTCGCTATCAAACACGCGCACGGCGATCACGTTCTCAGCATCCCAACGAATGTGTTTGGCAGGAACCTCGTAGCGTCGGACCGTTTCGTGATGGCCCTTGGTATCATTGGGAACCGAGCCGGTCCGACCCACCTCCACACCGTTGAAATAAGTCACATCCACATCGTCCACCGCCCCTAGCAATAACGTCAGTTTCTGGTACTGCTTGAAGTAGGCGTTCTCGCTCTCCGCTTTCGGCAGGTTCACCCGCAGACGATACCACCCGTAGCCGTCGTAGTTCTTGTGGCCCGCTTTCTCCCACGGCTTGCCAACCTCGATCGGCTTCCAGGCCGCATCATCGAACTCGGGCTGCGCCCAGGCAACGTCGTCACCCGTGGTGAAACGCCACCCGTTGGAAATGTCGCGAGCCTGACCTGTGAGAGGCAGCCAGGCCAGCAGTAGGGTGAGGGTAAGAACACTGCGCCTTGGTAGGTTCGTTGGTTTCATGGTGGACCTTGAGTGGAGCGTTATCAGGGTGGTTGAAGATCAGGGTGGTTGAAGAATGAGGTGCGTCGTGTCCCTCAGATTCGGTATCGACCTTTTTTCAAAGCGGTTGAAGAATATATCGGATTTCGGATGCCGGTTGGAAGTTACCCAAGGCGGTCTGGCTCACTCATGATGCGAGAATGACAAGAGGCGTCAGCTACAATTTCACGAATTCGTAGTCATGACAAAGTATCGGTTCCCCTTGTACCCGTTCGTCGCCAACGACCACTTTGGGAAGAATAGACGGTACTCATCATGATGTACTTGTCCTTCAGGGGACGAATGATGGCACCCCAGGCAAGCGGCTGATGAGCTTTCGAATATACTGGAATACCGCAACGCACGCCAATCGTCAAAGACCGAGTTTCCCTGAATGGGGCAACTGGATTTGAACCCGCGACCTTTGCGTCCCGAAGACAGCCAAGTGGTGTCACGCGTGTGACTCGCCGCCTCTCCAACCTCTTTCGCAGAATAGGCTTCGGCAACCGTGGATTCTGGTTCACGCCAAAGAGATCGATCGTGATGGCGACGGAGTTGTAACTCACGAAGAGGCGGTCGGTAACGCGGAGCGCATGTTCGTAAAGATGGACAGCAATGACGACGGCAAGATCTCCCCGAACGAAATGGAAGCGTCGAGGCGAGGTTAATGTGTAGAAAACGACATTTAATCTGACAGTTTCTTCCTAAACCGCCACGGCTGTCAGTTGGTTGCTGCCCAGATGTTTCTCATCCCACGCATTTTGTTTTTCCGCGCGAGTTCTCGTCACTGACGCCTGTGCTGATCCACCAACTCTTGAGGTTCCACGGGCTAAGATTTTGCAACCGTTGGCTTCGCTGTCACCAAGGCGCTGCGGTCCTCACCACCGCCCGCAATTCGTTCTTACGCAAATCGCCTCGGTTGCATCAACTTCGGCAGCTTGCATTCGACCGTAACTGGCGTCGGTGAATCCATCCGCTGTAGTTATGAACGCGTAGCCGGTTGGGCTGCAAACGGTTGTTATCTTCTACATTGTGTAAGTGAGCACGTAGACGGTTTGACCGTTGGCAGCAAATCCCACCCATCCGTTGCTGCGACCAAACATAGGCTTGGATGAATACATCTCTAGATCATCTGCCTCTGTTTGGGTTGGCCACCAAGAAAGTTCGGTTCGGGGTGACCGATAGTCCCAGCTTGAAAGGCGTTTCCCGGCGACTGATTTCCATGAAGCAAAATCACTTTTCTCAACAACGATCTTCGCGAAGAAGTAAAAATCGGATGGCCCCACTCGGCCATCTCCTGTCTGCTCCTCAATACACTCTGCGTCGAGTATTGGGCCCGGAGGAGAGATCCTTTTCTTAATCAGGTCAGTCATTGCGGTCAAACGTTCCTTGGAGGTGTCTCCAAAGGTGTGTTCACTATATTGGATTTCACAACCTACCATTGTGATTATGGTTGCCATGACGAGTATCGGCAGGGTCTTCATGTAGAGAGCCTCTCAACTAAGATGACGTTGAACATCACCGGGTTGCCGCCAGTAAAGTGGATTTCAAATTTGGGCCGGATCGACAACCCCTCGCCGGCACCCCTCGCCGGCAACCGTTCAGAAGCTTAGCGATCGGCTGGGAATGTGTAAATGACATAATGTGGTCGGCGCTGAATCACACCTGTCAAATCCATCGATTATCGGCAAGTCGAGCAAGAGCATCGTCCAAGGCAATCACATTTTGATCTGGGCGCGAGGGTAAGCGATCTTCAATTGGATGCCGAACCCAGTTTTCGCCGTGCTTTTCTGTTTGCTTACGTTGAGCATTGTCGACAAGGATTCGTCGCATTGCTTGGGCAGCTGCGGCAAGGAAATGGCCTCGACTTTTCCAGTGTTGATCGTTCTCATTTCCAACAAACACCCAGGCCTGGAAATGGATCAGGGCGATTGTGTTCTGCTCCTGTAACATGAACCCGAGCATTCTTGATACTCGGCGAGGCTTGTCTGATATCCCCCGCCTTTGCGTAAAGGGGCCAGCAAAGGAGGATCGCGGCGCACGTCGAAGTGAATTATGTTCGGCTCATAGCTTGGCCGAAATCAAAGTTCGACGACTTGTTTCGTCTTTTGGGACTGGTCGGCAGCCAAGACGATCCGTAGGCTGGTCATCACTCGGTCTTGGTGAGACGACATGTCCGTGTCGTTGCGAATGCAATCAATAAAGGCTCGTTGTTCTAGCAGGGCAAGCCCATCGTGATCGGGCTCTTCGATCTTGATGACTTCATCTTCGCGAACGAACTCCTTGTGATTTTGCTCGGCGTAATGCCGGATGATGGTGTTTGCTTCGACATGATGATCCTTGTCATCAGACCGCCCTTTGTCGGGGCAGATGCTGGCCGAACCCGCCGGCCCGGCAATATCTTTGATGAAGTAAGCGACTTCGCTCATCATTGGCCCCCAACCGGCCTCATACCAACCGACCGAACCGTCTTCGAATTCTACCTGAAGCTGGCCGTAGTTGCAGATGTGCTCGGGAACCAGATCCCAGTTGCGGCAGCCGATTGCGTGAACTCGCACCGGTCGACACTGGGTCATCTGGTACATGATGTCTACGTAGTGAACCCCGCAGTCAACAATCGGCGACTGCACTTGCATGATGTTGTACAGCGTGTCGTAAAAATCGCCTTTGGTCTGTTGATTCAAGTTCATTCGCATGGCGAGCGGCTTACCGAGCTCGTGAGCGATTTCTATAAACTTTTTCCACGACGGATGTGTCATGAGGATGTACCCGACGTACAACTTGCGATTCACGCGGTTGGCCAAGTCGAATAGTTCTTGAGACTGCTCGGTTGTTTCCGCGAGAGGCTTTTCCACAAACACGTGCAGCCCGCGATTTAGCGCCGTGGAAACATAGTGATAGTGCGAGTCCGTATACGTGCTGATAGCGACCGCGTCGGGAGAGGTCTTTTCGAGGGCTTCCTCGAAATCGGTAAACCGAGGAACGTCGCCGCCGAGGATATTGCTCAGATTTCCTGAACTGCCGAGGTTTCTCGTTACGATGCCAACGTTTCGGACACCGTTGATCTGCAGGTAAGCTTTCGCGTGCAAAGTGCCCATGAAGCCAGCACCTACATTCAACACTTTTATTTCGTCACTCATAGTAGGTTCTTCCGTATTGGTTGAAGTTAAGGTTGGCAACCAATTTCTTGGTTGGAAGCCGACAGCGAACAGAATCGACTAACGCACGCATTCCGTGCAGTTTCGATCTACAGGTCCGCCCAACCCAGTGCACAAACGCGCGCCGGCTGCCGTCGTTAAGAAACTCGAACAAAAGATTGACTAGTTTAACACTGCGAGAGGTACTGTGGTGCTGCCCGACCTGCGGTGCGACGCTGTCAATTCGGTCTCGCCGTAAGTCGCGTCGGATGCATCGACTTCGCTGAGTTGGCGTCTCGGCAAACTCGCACCGGTGTCCCAGTGCTTCTGAGACCTCTGCGAGTTAGTTGTCGGTTTATGCCCGCGGATTGGTGCGCAGGTAGCCTATAGATCCAGACATCTTTTGATCGGTCGATGTCGCAAGGTCTCAGCATGCAAGCTTCACTTGGTCGGCAGCCCGTCAATCGTTGGAATCGCACGATATCTGCAACGATCGGAGGTAGAGATGGCAAGACTGCCTCGACATCTTGATCGGAGACTGGTTCAACCGGATTCGTTTCCCGAGCCTCACTCCGCCCCATTGCGAGAGCCATAACTGTGGCCAGCCCTTGTCCAGCCGAAGCGGATTCGACTTCTCTTCAACTGATGGCGGTTGTTCACACCGCCATCCGGAAAAAGTTCGCGGAAATACGCGAGGTAATAGCTTCTGAACGTGATCGATGTACACAACTGTACGTAGGTTCCAAAGCACGAATGTTCGCGCAAGAATCGGTGGACTAGCGCACCAGCAGCGTTTGAGCTCCGTCTCGAAGGGTCCCCGTCAAGACGTCTTACGACTCGATGGATGGAAACTCAACCGTTCTCATGCTAACTTCGTGCCTGGTAGCGTACTCCTTGAGTTGATGGTTTAAAAGCAAAACAATTCACTCAAAGTACGCTGCTTTTTGCAACCTCCAATCAACAACTTTGGGTTATATCTCCCGTATTGATTTACCACCCTGCAACACAAATCCGAGGGCACATAATGCAGCGGACTATCCTTATTTGTGTACTCACATTTCTCGTCGCGCCGTCCGCCCTGGCGGAACAGTTGTACGTTCGGCACGATACCGCTCGCGACACGATATCGGTCTTCCAAGTGGGTTTTAACGAACCGATCTTGACGCAAAACGTGCGGCCGGACTTTCGTCCCTACATCCACCCGATCGTCGCGCCGGATCGCCGGGGCCTTCTGACCGAGTACGACCCTGAGAACCACCCACACCAGACCGGTCTGTATTGGGGCTTTACGAGTGTCAACGGGCGTGATTTTTTTCATCATTACGACGGCGATTACTGGCGTCGTTTTTCCGCGACGATTCTAAAACCCGAGGCAACTAAGAATGACCCCCGTGTTCAGTGGCAAACCATTTATGACTTGCTTGACGAAGCGGGCGAGGTGGTGATGCGTGAGACGCAAACGTGGACAATGAACGATCCCGGCCGCACCTACGTCCTCGATTTGCAGTGGAGCGGCACGGCGATGCGGGACATCACCATCGGCGAGTTCGATTATGGCGGTTTGTTTCTGCGTATGCCCTGGCGGGACGGTATGAACGGGCAAGCCGTCAA
Source organism: Pirellulaceae bacterium (assembly GCA_029243025.1). NCBI lineage: Bacteria > Pseudomonadati > Planctomycetota > Planctomycetia > Pirellulales > Pirellulaceae > Pirellulaceae bacterium. Next base: position 63,037 of record JAQWSU010000036.1, read on the forward strand.
CAGTAATGGACAAGTAAACGAAGATGGGGCCGAGGGCCAGCGCGCCCGCTGGCTGGATATCGGCATGCAAGTGGAGGGGCGCGGGAATCTCGCGCACATCGCGATACTTGATCACCCGGAAAATGTAGGCTTCCCGCAACCCTGGCGCGTCGATGGTGCGATGGGTGTAGGCCCTGTGCGCGCACGGCTTGGCGACTGGGAGATCCCCAAAGGTGAAACGGCGCAGATTAAGCATCGGTTGCTCGCTTACACAGGAGAATTTGACAAAGTTAGAGTTGCTTCGGCGTGGTCTTCGTATACGCGTGAACGCGGAGGCAAACCCTACGCTCAATGGGACCAAACCGATCTGGATCTCTTCGGCCAGCAAAACGTTGAAGACGTAGAAACGGTCGAGGAGGCCTACCGCGCGGAGTTTCTGACACCTGAAAAGGCCGTCGCCGCGATGACCGTACCCGACGGGTTCGAAGTCAATGTGTTCGCATCCGAGCCGATGATCACGCAACCCATGGCGTTCTGTTGGGATGACCGCGGCCGTCTGTGGATCGCCCAGAACCGTGAATACGACGGAATCGAAAACGGCATTGAACTGTCAGGAGAAAGCCAGATTCTGATCCTGGAAGATACCGACCGCGACGGTGTCGCGGACAGCAAGAAAGTATTTCTTGATGGTGTTGTGTTCCCCTCGGCCATGTCGGTTGGTTTCGGCGGACTATGGCTCGGTGCGGTACCGAATTTGCTGTTCATTCCTGACCGGGATGGGGACGACCGGGCAGATGTCGAGGATATTGAAGTCCGCCTAACGGGCTGGGGCCGCGATGACCTCCACGAAATCTTCAACAGTTTCAATTGGGGACCCGACGGGTGGCTCTATGGACTGCAGGGCATATTCACTCATTCGCGCGTGGGAAAACCGGCAGGAGAAAGCCGCATCTTCCGTCAGAACGCGCCCTACCCGGATGATATTGAATATGCAGACGAGCCGACAGAAATCAATGCGGGTGTTTGGCGCTATCACCCTATCAAGGACCGCTTCGAAGTTGTGGCGCACGGCCTGAGCAATCCCTGGGGCATCGACTACAACGCAAAGGGACAGCTCTTTGCTACCGCGTGTGTGATTCCCCACTTGTGGCACGTCGTCCCCGGCGGTATTTACCATCGCCAGTCGGGAAGTCATTTCAATCAGAACGTCTACAGTTCAATTCGCACCATCGGCGACCACCGACACCGCTCAGCCCACGGCGGAGCCCGCGTCTACCTATCCGACGCCTTTCCGGAAGCGTACCAGGGCCGACTATTCATGGGGAACATTCATGACCATGCCGTGTTGACCGATATCCTTGAGCCGCGCGGCTCCGGTTTTGTGGGTAGGCATGGAGACGATTTCCTCAAGGCCAATAACGCTCAATTTGTCGGTTTCAGCACTGAAATTGGGCCGGAAGGGGCTGTCTACATGCTCGATTGGCATGATGCTGAGATTTGCAGCGGTCCCGTTCGGAACAAAGAAACGGGGCGTGTCTATCGTATTCTCCCCAAGGAATCCAACGCGCAAGATTGGGAAGGTCGTTACGATGACATTCGGTCGCTGAGCAACGCCGAACTCGTCGACCTTCAGCTCAGCAAAAGCGAATGGCACGCCCGCCGCGCGCGGGTCGTTCTTCAGCATCGCGCCGCGAAGGGACAGGTCCGAGAAGAGTCGCACGCAGCGCTGCGCGAACTATTCGAGACGAACACGAACGGCGATCATCGCCTTCGCGCACTATGGGCGCTTCACGTCTCGGGCGGCATCGATGAAACCGGCCTGTTGGAAGCCCTGCATGACGAAGATGAATACATTCGCGCGTGGGCCATTCAATTGTTGTGTGAAGACAAGGCGCCGACAAACGCGGCGCGCACTCAGTTTGTGGCAATGGCGAAGGAGGATGAGTCCTCTGTCGTGCGGCTTTACCTTGCGTCCGCCTTGCAACGCATGCGTCCGGAATACCGTTGGCCCGTCGCTACGATTCTTGTTTCGCATGCGGAAGACGCCGAGGATCACAACATACCGAAGATAACCTGGTTCGGCATGGAGCCGCTTGTCGCCGACAATCCGAAACACGCACTCAACCTCGCCGACCAGTCGCGCATCCCGATGCTTACCCAATTTATTGGCCGTCGACTCACGGTGGGAAACCATCTCACGGAACTCGTAGAAGAAATTGGCCGCAATCCCAATACTCGGCAGCTACTGCTGCTCGGCATGCGCGACGGTCTCGAGGGGCGATTCGACCTCCAACCACCCGAGAACTGGCGGGCAGTATTCGGCGCGTTGAGCGTCCGCGATGATGAGTCCACGCCAATCGCCCGGCAACTGTCTCTCAAGTTTGGCGATCTGAATGCGGCACAAGCGCTGCTGGAAACGCTGCAGGATGGCGAGAACAGCCTCGAAGATCGGCAGGAAGCGATTCGGGGTTTAGCCGGACTCAAACGTCCCGAACTGAGGTCGGAACTGGTCGCGTTGCTGGATGATGATTTCCTTCGAACAGAGGCCATTCGCGCGATGTCCTCCTTCGACGATGAATCACTCGCAGAAACGCTCCTCGAGCGCTATGCCAACTTTTCTAACAAGGAAAAACTGGAAGTGGTTCACGCCCTGGCATCACGTCCAGGTCATGGCTGGGCCCTTACTAGAGCCATCAGACGCGGCGACGTTCCCCGGCGCGACGTCCCTGCCTATGTTGCGCGGCTGTTGCAGCGCGTTGTCGGTAATCGCTTTCTCGAAATTTGGGGGCCCGTGGAGAGGTTGTCGCCGGAGGCGGAAGCGTCATTCGTAAGATTCCGTACGCTGCTGACAGATGAAGCCATCGCCCAGGGTGACCTAGCCAAAGGGCGTGAACTCTACACTCAAACGTGTTCCGCCTGTCATCAACTGAATGGAGAAGGTGGCTTGGTTGGCCCAGATCTCACAGGCGCGAACCGCACCGACCTCGAATACTTGCTCGGCAATATCTTGACACCGAGTGCCATTATCGGGAAAGACTATTTGATGACGATGGTCTTTACCGACGACGGGCGAGTTTATGCTGGGGTTGTCATTGGCGAGAATGATCAACAACTCCAACTGCGTACTGCCAGCGTCGCAGAGCCAATTACCATCGCGAAGTCACAGATTGTAGATCGTGAAATCACCAAACTTTCAATGATGCCGGAAGGGCTGCTTGATAACCTGACTGACCCTGAAGTTATAAACTTGTTCGCGTACCTGCGAAATCTTACGCAGGTTCCGATGCAGGACGCGGCTAATCGTTGATTCAGCGAACTCCTTGTACACCTTGCTGTAAATGAAACCGAAAGGAAGTTTCATGATGAACTGGAAAGTGCTGATTTCAATCGCCACCGTCCTGTGGGCCTTCACGGGTCTCGCGCGTGCGGGTGAAACACTTTACAACGGTATCGAACTGCCGGACGAATGGCCGCCACAGAAGGACAAACTGACCCGCGAGGTAATGGAAGTTCCTTACCTTGAGAATCCCCCTGCGGTCGTTCCAGTCGATGTGGGGCGCCAGCTCTTTGTAGATGATTTCCTCGTCGAGGAGTCCACCCTAAGTCGCACGTTTCACCAGCCCGAGTACCACGAGGAACCGGTGATCACACCGGAGGAAGACACAGCAGGAATGTATGCCGCCCCCTTTAGTGGGGGAGCGTGCTACGACCCGGCCGACAAACTCTTCAAGATGTGGTATACCCGCGTGGAACCCCACGCCACCTGTTACGCAACGAGTGAGGATGGAATCCATTGGGAGAAGCCGGAACTAGATGTCGAGGCCGGTACCAATATTGTTTTAAATCCTGACGGATTCAACAGTTCGGCGATCATGTTAGATCATTGGGCCAAGAATCCGACTGAACGATTCAAATACTTCGCCAGCGAAAGGACCGAGGGGATTGAAGGATGGTTTGCAGGGCACCGTACCAGTGCCGATGGGATTCATTGGTCCGAGCTGAAGGGGTCCAAACCCATGATATGGGGTGACCGGTCAACGGCCTTCTACAATCCCTTTCGCAAGGTATGGGTATTCAGCCAGCGGACGGAGGATGAGAATGGGTGGAGAGCCAGGTCCTACGTCGAAGGACCGACACCCGAAGAGATGCTGGGAGAGATCAGATTCAACGAGTTGGATACCGTTGAAGGGAAATCGGTACATTGGGCCGGCGCCGATGAGCTTGATCCTCATCACACGGACGCCAGGTTCGCCCATATAGAGCCGCAATTGTACACCCTTGATGCTTCGCCGTATGAGAGCATCATGCTGGGGCAATTCTCGATATGGCAGGGGCCGGAAAACGACCTGTGCGGCGAACTCAACATCCAGAAGCGCAATGATATTCTATTAGGTTTCAGCCGTGACGGTTTCCACTGGGACCGGCCAAATCGTAAACGATTCATAGAAGGCACATGGGACAGAAGAAGTTGGCGGTATGGCAACGTCCAGTCATGTGCTGCAGGCCCACTGGTCGTCGGCGACAAACTCTACTTCTATTTTAGTGCCCATCCTGCGCCGAAAAGTGAGCGGTGGGATACGGATGCGACTACCGGCCTGGCAATCCTGCGTCGTGACGGCTTTGCTTCTTTGGATGCAGGCGGAAGAACAGGCACCGTGACGACGAGACCCGTGACCTTCAAGGGAAAGTATCTGTTCGTCAACGTGGATTGCCCTGATGGCGAACTGAAAGTCGAAGTACTGGACGAAGACAGCCAGGTAATCGACGGGTTTTCCATTGAGAATGCTAAGCCGATCGCAACGGACAAGACGTTGGTGCAGGTGAATTGGGAACAGAACAGAGATCTCGCAGCCCTTGCAGGTAAGCCAGTTCGGTTCCGCTTTCATCTGACGAACGGTTCGCTCTACGCTTTTTGGGTGAGTCCTGACGCATCTGGTGCTAGCCAGGGCTACGTTGGTGCCGGCGGACCTGGGTATACGGGGCCAACGGACAATGTCGGAAGAACACTCCCGGCAGATGTGCTCAAGCCGGAGGAAGACGGCGGGGTTGCCACCACGCCCTTCGAAATCGAAACGCCCGCCATGCCGAACCCGATTCCCGATACCTGGTTGACCTACCATCTGGCGCACCCCGGTCCAGACAAGGCGGTTCCCGCCGATCCGAATTGCGCCATCTATTACAACGGGAAATACCACATGCACTATATCTATCAGAGTCACGGCGCTTCCTTCGCACACGTGACCAGTGATGATATGGTGAATTGGGAATGGCAGGAGACGGTATTGACGTCCCCATTGACAGGACACGGAATGTTCAGCGGTACTGCGTTCCTCACCAAAGAAGGCAAAGCGGCCATCATGTATCATGGCGCGGGTTCCGATAGAAACCATATAGCATTCGCGGAAAATGATGCATTAAGTCAATGGACTAAGCCAACGGTCATTGAACCTAGAACCGCCGACGGTAGACCCGCCAAAATGCGGCACTGGGATCCCGACTGCTGGCTCATAGGCGACACCTATTACGCCCTCAGTGGCGGAGAGGATCCGACAATCGCCACCTCGAAAGACCTCAAGAACTGGCTCTTCCAGGGCAAACTGTTTCATCCGGATTTCCCAGAAGACCTGGGCGTAACAAGGGATGAAGACGTCTCCTGCGCCAACATGTTTAAGCTCGGCGACAAATGGATGATGCTGTGCATTAGCCATGGACTCGGCGCCCGGTATTACTTGGGCGATTTCAAAGACGGACAATACCTGCCTGATCATCACGCCCTCCTGAACTGGGCCGCTTGGGATCTATTTGCGCCGGAATCGCTGCTTACCCCTGATGGGCGCCGGGTGATGTGGGCCTGGTCGACGCCCGGGGTATTCGTCGACCAGCGTGTTGAGCGAACGAAGAGTTTTGACCGATTGGCGGACGAAAAACTTCAGTCCGGCATTCAATCGCTGCCCCGAGAACTCAGTCTTGACGATGACGGCATGCTAGAAATTAGGCCGCTGAGAGAATTGGCCCAACTTCGCACCCATCAAAAAGACGTAAGGGACATCACCATTAAGGCTGGGGACACCCAGGTGCTGGAGGGTATGGAGGGCGACACGATTGAGCTGGAAGTTGTCTTCGATGCTCCCCAGGCCAGCGAATTTGGGCTACGCATTCTCGCCAACGCAAAGGGTGAAAACGGGTTCAAGATCGCATCGGGCACGGATCGCGACACGATCACGCTGGATTATGTTGAACCACCCTTTAGGCTGAAAGAAGGCGAAGACCTCACGTTACGCATATTCATCGACAAAGGGATGATTGAAGTGTTTGCCAACGACCGCCAGGCCGCAGTTGCCTGGCATGATTACGAACCCGCAAATCAGCATATTGCCCTGTATGCCAACGGAGCGGAGGTCAAGGTTAGTAAAGTAACCTGTTGGTCTATGAAATCCATCTACTGATGGATCGTCACTCGTCTCTGGAAACCTTGAGCATCACTAACTGGAGACTTGTATCATTGTCCTGCCTCAGTCGGATCTGGAATTTCTAGCGAGTTGAGTTAGTATACTCAGCATCGCCTTACAGAGACTGTCGACTCAAGTACGTTAAACGGTCACTGCGAATTTCCAGAAGCAACGATACACCACCAAATCAACACCACAAATTAGAAGCATGAGCATATCAAGAACGATTACAACTATTCTTCTTTCAGCCGTCATGTGCATGTGCACGACACATTCATTCGCAGCCGACCGCGAAATTGACATCAAGGGGAAGTATCTGAACTTTCCTGTTTCGGAGAAGGCGGACAAATGCCTCATAAGCCTTAAAATCCACGGGGAAAAAGTTCGTGAGTTCGTGATCAATCTGGCGCCTGGCGAACCTGATTACTGGGTATATCTTGAAGTACAGGATTTTATCGGAAAGAGGGGAGAGCTGGTCGCCTGGGAAGTATCGAACAAACAGATAAAAGGCTTCGAGTCCGTCTACAGCGCCGACACATTCCCAGGTGAAGCTGATCTGTACAAAGAGGAACTTCGCCCTCAAATCCACTTCTCATCCAAGCGCGGCTGGAACAACGACCCCAATGGGTTGATGTACTACAAAGGCGAATACCATCTGTTCTACCAACACAACCCCTTCGGCTGGGCCTGGGGAAATATGACGTGGGGCCACGCCATCAGCACGGACCTTGTCCATTGGGTGGAGCAGGGCGACAAGCTGCATCCAGACAAGTTTGGCACCATGTTCTCCGGCTCAGGCGTTGTGGATTGGAATAACACTACAGGATTCCAGACGGGCGAGGAACCGCCCATGGTGGTCATCTACACGATGGCCGGCAACAACAGCCGTTGGTCCGAAGGCGAGCCCTTCACGCAGGGCCTTGCCTACAGCAACGACCGGGGCCGCACCTGGACTAAATATGCAGGCAATCCCGTGCAGGGACGCTTGAGGATGGCCAATCGCGATCCTAAAGTTTTCTGGCGCGCGGAAACGCAGGAATGGGCCATCGTGATGTTCTTGCGAGAGGGCCGGGTAGCCTTCTTCACGTCGCCGAACCTCAAGCGCTGGGAATTGCACAGCGTTATGGAAACCGACCGCGACGAGTGCCCAGAATTAGTCGAATTGGCGGTGGACGGCGACAAGAATAACACGAAATGGGTCCACTATTCCGCCCATGGTGATTACTTTATCGGCGATTTCGACGGTAGAGCATTCACAAAGGAAACGGAACGCGTCCGCTTTAACTACGGCAATTGCTTCTATGCGTCCCAAATCTTCAACGATATTCCCAAGGAAGACGGCCGGAGCATTCAGATCGCCTGGGGTAACGTCGATTTGCCGGACATGCCCTTTAATCAGATGATGACTTTTCCCGTGTCGCTGACTCTGCGATCAACCGATCATGGCCTGCGGATGTTTGCGTATCCTGTCGAGGAAATTAGCAAGCTTCACGCCAAGGAGTACAAGTGGGAGGATGAGGATCTCGCACCCGGCAAGAACCTATTGAAAGGCGTGAAGGGAAATCTCTTCGACATCGACGCCGAAATCGATCTGGGCGATGCCGATGAGGTGGGGTTCGAAATCAATGGATTTCCTGTAACCTACAATGTTAAGGAAAACCTTCTTATCGGCGGCGAAGGTAAGGAAGGAAACGAGTTTAGCGCAGGCACAACGGTAGCAACGCTCAAGCCCATCGACGGTAAGATTCGCCTGCGCATGCTCGTGGACCGACCTTCAGTAGAAATCTACGCCAACGATGGCCTCGTCTACATGCCCATGCAGGCCGTCCGCAACCTGAACAATAAGTCACTGAAGGTCTATGCCAAGGGCGGCTCGGCGCACATACAGAAGCTAACCGTCCACGAGCTTAAAAGAATATGGCCTTAAGCGAGCCAGGCCATAAAGATCAGCTCCTCGCAGGTCGATGTTAGTAAGATCTGCGCCGCGCAAATTGATCGTGCTGACGACTCGGAAATAGACGCCAGCAGCCAAGTCCGTCGCATAACTGAAAACATTCTGCTGCGATTCGCCGTCGATGCGTTGGGCAATGACATCTCCAAAGTTGACCTAATTCAGGAGATCGCCGCTCGCCTGAACTTCGCAGCGAGGATAGATGGCTGTTCCAGCGGCCGGTGTAGAAGAAGTCGAGGTCCAGGAAAGCTGAACCTGGTCACCATCCCTCACGAACGACACTTGGATGGGCAGCGGCTCGAGCCGAGAAAATCGCCGACGCTTCATTCCCAATCTCCAAGCAAATCAAAACCTGAAGCATAGCTCCCACGTCAACATGCATTTCGTCGTGCGCTTACCGAAATACCGTGATTGGGCACCCGTACCTGCAACTCTGCGGCGACACGATGCCTCGCAAATGCGTGGAAGCAGTAAAGCATTTCAAGACTTTGTTCATCCGGCGGCGTTCACGTCCGACGTGAGAAAAGGCCGATGGTCGTGGTCCCCTCGCCGAAATCGGGCAATTTGGCCATCCTCGCAAGCTGCGGCGGAGGTCTTGCAGGTCTTGCCCGCTGGACAAAACCGCAACCTGCTAAGTTGCGTCGGTCTGAATCACCTCGGGCAATTCGGCTGATTTCTTCGTGCAAGAGGTTGCATCAACCGCTGCAGATTGCGGTCAATGCTAACTCGCATCGGTGAAACAGACCTCGGAAGTTTGGGGCTGCGTTGAAACGACAGTGGAGGCGGGCACTGACGCAGGTTGTTTAGGCGTGAAATCGCGAAATGACTCACCAAGAGAGGTGGCGGGATTTGAACTCTCTAAATCATTGCCACAAAACCACTTAGCGCGAATAGTCAACAAGATTGGCGAAATGCGAGCCTCCGTTTGAACTCGCGACGCGGAAGCGTTGGAACGCCGTAAACCGTTGCCAATTAAAGAGAAACAGCTCGCCGCAAATGAAAGCAACGAGCTGTTTTGATTTTAAGTCGGGGCGACAGGACACGGTTAGAACTTTTTTGGCG
>JAQWSU010000037.1 GCA_029243025.1 Pirellulaceae bacterium
TGCTTGATGGTATTGCAACTCACCAAAGCCGTTTCCCGGCTGCCAGTAAGTGCCCGTTTCGACATGTTTCATCGCAACTTGAATGGATGCGACGTCGCTCGGGTCGGTAACGTATCCATACATGGCGACTGTCAGATCGGCTTGGATGACGACTTCGGGAGTTGGCCAAAGGAGTGACAGATCAGGCCCATCAAAGTCGGTTGGTGCCGGATCCGACACCGGAGGATCGGCTGGTGGGTCAACCGGATCTTCGACGGCAGGCGAGGGGGGAACGGGAGTGACCGTGTCGTCACCTGGGAATACCGGCTCCGTTAGCAAAGGCGCTGGGGTAAAGGGTTGTTCCACTCCGGTGGGAATGCTGCGAACGGCATTGCCATCGGTCCCGGCAAAGATTGGAAATCGCAACGAATCGGCAACACGTCGTTCAAATCCATCGTAAAGCTCTCCATTTGAATCGTATTCCGGCCAAGGCAGATGGATCATGTCAGCATGCAGGCTCCAACCTGGCGCGTAGTCCGGATGATCTTTCGTCATGAAGTCGCTCGTTAATACGAGCTGAGCATCTTGCGGAACTCGGCCATAATGAATCTGCAATTCCAGGCCTGGGAGCATATGCGGGTGAGTGCTTGGTCCACCGTAAAACTCGCCATAGGCCATGTGACTTTTGTGGTTGGGGCTGTCAAGGTTCGTGCCGTCCCAGAACTGCGGAAAGTAGATCATGGCTTGCAGGGGAAGGTCTTGCCATTCGTCACCGATCGGCAGATGATCGTAACGCTCGGTGGTCCCGATGTAATTCCAAGCGACGATTCCTAAAGATTGACGCTCGCTGGGCATCGCGGAACCTGCGATCACCGACAGGCCTGTTGGCATCACTTCAAGCTTGTTCGGATCAAATGGTTTGCGGATGCTGTAATAGGCGATGGAACTGTCGAGTGGAGTGACGTATTCCCCGGTTGTTTCGTTGATCATGCTGGGTATCCAGTAGACCGATTCGTTGCTGGTTGGAGCTGCGTTTGATCCATCCACAGCCATCAGAGATTCAACCGTGGAATAAGCATCGGTGCTGGGATTCACGAAAAAATCGTGAGCATGCCAGAAATTCGGGTTGCCAGGCGCGACCAGTGGGTCGGCGGTTGCCCGGTGACTGAAGTTGATGTTGGTTACAAACTCACCTTGGTTGAATCCGGTAGTCTCGTAGGCATTGGGTTGATTATCTTCCAAGAGCCCCAATCCGTAGGTGACTTCTTCGGTCGCTGGATTGGATTCGTATTCATTGACCGGATCATCGGCGGCTGGATCATCGGCGGCTGGATTATCGGCGGCTGGATTATCGGCGGCTGGATTAGCCGGCGGCGCAGTGGTGAATTGATAATCGGCGTGAGAGCGTACGTAGCCTTGGCCAGCCATGTCGACGAATGCATCGCCTGTGCTTCCAATGTCTAAATGATAGGTGGTATCCAGCATCAGATCGCTTGCGAGGTTAATCGTGACGTTATTGCCATTGATACTTACTCGTGGATCTGTTGCTGGGAACATTTCGACCGACACATGGGTTTCGGTCACGGATGTGGCAGGGTCGTCTGTTGGTCCCGTCATGAGGTGGATCATACCTGCACCTGCCATCACGGGTTCGTCGAAGACGAGAACAATGTTCGCGTCAGTGGCGACGTCTCGCTCGCCAGACATCGGCATTGATGAGATGAGCAGAGGTGCAGTCGTGTCGGATGGTTCTTTCGTCGGGTTGTCCTCTGGGGATGCTGGGATGTTGCCGACGAGTCCGTTTTCATCGAGGTCGATTTCGAAAAGTGTTTCAGCGTCTTGCAGGTTTGCATCGTTGTATTGATCCTCACCGACAAAATGTCCCTCTTCGTTGAGGATCCAGCCATAACGGGTGCTGGATCCTGGATTAACATCCAGGACTCGTAGTCGTCCCGACGCATCTTGGGCGGCCGCCACAAGTTGCCAGTCTCCGCGGACAAGGGAAACCTCGCCGTCCCAGTAGTCACCCCAACGTTGTACCGCGATTGGATCAGCTGATTCTGGGCGGACATACGCGATGCCGGTTTGCGAATCGACAATCAGTGCGACAGAGCCGAGGTCTTCGATGATTTCAAAGTTGAGAGTCGAGTCTGCGACGGAGGGGTCTTCATTGGCGGGAGGGTCCGGGATCGGATTTTGGGAGTCTCCAATGACTGCGAAGTTCGTCTGCTGGATCGACTCACCTCCGAGTGTGTTCTTCGCGAACGCCGTCATCTCATAGTTTCCTGCCAACACGGGCGTTACCGATAGACGCCAATGGCCCTCGTTGTCGACGATTGCCGCATCGTGATACTGCAGGTTTCCAAAACGATTACCCGGTTGCCAATAGGTGCCACTTTCGACATGTCGCAGCGCAATTTGAATCGACGTAACCTCATTTGGATCGGTTGCGTATCCGTACATGTTGACCGGTGTATCGGCACGCATCACAACCTCAGGCGTCGGCCAGCGGATCGACAAGTTTGGCCCCGCAACATCGGTTTGGCCTGAGTTTTCATCTGGGATAATTGCAGGATCTGTGGGGAGACTGTGGGGATCTTCCGGCGGGTCAAACGGCGGATCGTTGACCGATCGCGTGATGGTCTGATTCGATCTCGGTTCGACATTCAACGTGGTGCCATCACTGAAGGTGACAAGGATGGGATCACTGCCCGCATTGTGGGCCGAGTAGGTAACTGTCTCACCTCGTGTGAAAACGGCTGAAATTGGGTGGTCACCTCGAATGGTGGAGGATGGAGAACCCAGATTGGCCAGGGCGGCCATCCAAAAATAGGTATACGGTACGCTTTGTCCTTCCTCGTAGCGGCTGCTTTCGGTCGAAAAAGTTTTCCAAGCATTTTCAGGGTCGACTAAAGCTTCGTACTGCCCGATCAGGCTTTGCCATACGTCGGGTTCTCCGCCATTCATTTCGGTGATCTCTTGCAGCAGCGCCTGTGGGTCACGCGCCATTTCGCTCAGGTAGAGGGATCCTCCGTGGAAGGGCAGGAAATTGATACCCTTGATCATTTCGACTTCTGCAGAAAACCAAGTTGCATGTGCTGCGCCGTCGCCCCAAACCATTCCCACCGATTCCACATCGAAATCGTCCGGATAGGTCGTTCCGTATTTGTCGAACCAATATTCTGCAATGGCTTCGGCTTCAAGCGAATACAACGTTTGGCCGAATCGAGTAGTGTGAGGACGCTGAGTTGCTTCACCCCAGAGCATCAGGCCTGTTGCGAAGTTCATTGCTTCCGACGAAGATTCGTGATTATTGCCTCGTGAAAATGCACCGTGACCTGAAGCCCAGGAGTGTCCTGCCATCGGGCTGAAATTTCTCAACCGAGGTAGGTCGCTCGAGTTCGGGTCGAGTTGTGCGACATCTTGGATGATTAAGTCAACCATCGCTTGGTTGTCAGCGATCCAGGTTGGATCGGCCATAGCAACCAGAGCTGCTGCGTGAACAAAATATCCCATGTGGAAATGGTGGTCGTTTAACATCTGACCTGAATAAAATGACTCGGGATAAGCCTGCAGAGTGTCCCATTCTGCGTTGTAAGCGAAGTGACGATCGGCCGTATTGCCGTTGTAGTGAAACCAGTCGGCAAAGCCTGCTTGGACAGCCGATACGATTTGGTTTTGGACCTCCATTTCACCTACCACTTCAGCGATTTGGGCCAGTTGCATCAATTTGAGCATTGCTTTTCCTGACCAGTAAGGGTCAGAAAATTGGCTGAAGTATTGTTCAGGATTGGTGGCCACGGGGTCATCAATCAACAGCTGTCTCAGCGTATCAATCTGTTCCACGCTGAGGGTAGCGGGAAGACGGGGTAAAATGCCGCGCGCTTTGATCTCAGCCTCGACACGATTCGACTGGACAGGCGCCATGTTTCCACGCGAACTTGCATAGGCATTCGCGGACAGTAAGTTCGGATTCGTCGCGTTACGAGTCAGATGAGGATAGAGGGCGACGATTGTATCTGATGCGTTGTCCGCACCCTCTAATGTGTAGTCGTAAGTTAGTCTCAGTGCGTATGGGTCGTCGGCCTGCGCGTAGCTGAAACGTGTGTCGATAATTGCATTCGTGGCAGATTGGCGGAAGGCATTTCGCGTGGCGGTTTCTTGGTTTGGTAGGAGCGCGACTGTGAGACTGCCATTGTCATTGTTCGAAATTCTTGCCTGGTTGTTTTCCACGGACCAAGAAGATCCTTCTGGTGCATAAAAACCGTAGAAGCGATTCTCGACTGACAAATAGGCCACATTTTGATCAACGTTGATCTCTGCAGCACCTGGATCCCAGCGAATCTTCAGATCATTGAATGAGACATTCTTCAACCAAACAAAAGGCGATCCCTGGGCCAACGTCGTCGTGGGTGAATCTGAAACGCCCGACCATTTTCCAGAGAATGCCCAATCAGAGTAGGAATCGAGCGCGAAGTTAGTTGGCTGTTGTGAACCAAAAAGATCGACGTGTAGGTCGGGGGTAAACGGTGTGACAAATTCGCGTGTGGTTTGTCCTGTCGCAAATGCAACCTGGGTCGATTGCGCAGCGATCGAAAGACCCGTTTGATTCGTCTGGACGGTGAGCGGATGCGCGAATAGCGGAGCTGAAAACTGATCTCCATACTCAGCGAAATGTACCGAAGACCACCAGTCGTTACTTGGGATGGCTTGCGAGAAGTTATTGGTTACCAGTGGAGCGAGAGCGTTTCCTTGGAAGTCACTGGGCGTGGGGAGATTTGCAGCCGGTGCGGCTGCGATGTTGCCATTCTCGATGAGAATTCGGAGTGACGAAGCAGTGGCGAGCGCTTCTTCTGTCAAGGCTGTCAGTTCGGAGTCTTGCCCATCCGAAAAACTATTTGCTGCCAGCATCGCACGCCGCTCAAGGCATTCGTGTTGGAGATTTAATGTTCTTGGGACTTTGGTTCTGTGGGATTGTCGGCGAATAAACCTATTGAAAAACTTATTCCAGATGAACATGACCGGAGAATTCTTTCTGTTTTATGCGCCCCTATGAATCGATGAATCTTTCGGATTTAAATCGCGATGAAGCGGCTTTGATCAAACTTATTTGGCTGTTTGTCGAGTCTTTCATCGGCGATTGAGGGAAATTGCAAGCGGCTGGCACCGAGTACACTGTTTGCTGCGTTTGTTGGACTTCGTTGATCAATTCGTGGAAAACTTGTTTCAAATTATTGGTGGTTTGTGGACGGACACTGTCCGTAAATTGTGTTGTCTTTGATGGGATTTGTATTTTCGAGCGTGCCCAGGTGGGGAATCCGATTTCGATTACCCAGCCATCTTTGAGGGGGAAGATTTGCTCGGATAATTCGATACCGGATCCCCGCCTTGGACTGGCAGGTATTGGCCACCTCATATTTTCTGGCCGTTTTTAAGCGTTCAACTCATCGCCGTTTAACAAAATGTCGGAAGCTGCAAGCAGCTCAGTGCCACTCGCGGTGAAACCGAAACTAACCTCCCCATTACTCGGGATGTTGCTGTTCCAATCTGCGCTCTGAATCATATAACGGTTGCCTTGACGAGACAGAATTGTCGCGTTCCAAATACTGCTGATCTCACCGTCGAAGGTGAACTCAAGTACCCATCCGTTTACCGGATTTGAACCTGAGTTACTAATGGTCACATTCGCGTTGAAACCGTTGTACCAACTGGCGTCTTTGGCAAAGCTAATTTGGAGGGGCGATGCCTGAGTGTTCGTTGGAGTTTCAATAGGATCGGTTGGAGTTGTTGGAAGCGAGGCGTCGTCAATCGGTTGCATCGGTTCTGGGAGGTTTGGTCCAGTGTTATTCGTTGGTGTAATCGGGGTAGTGGCCGACTCCACAACCGGGTCGAAGACCCCATTGCCGCCGTAGATGTTTTCAAAGACGAGGTCTGATGCAGCAGTGATTTGGGCAAAGGTCTGGCCTTCGATCCAACTGTCGACTGCAGCACTGATCAGGCTCTCCGGTCCCAATTGGTCATTAGAAAGGTCCCAGAACATCATGCCGCCGAGTCCCTTGTCCTGAGCCCATTCGCTCTTTAGTGAGATGGTTCCAGGCGTTTCAAAAGAACTGTAGATTTGTTGAGATGCGCTGTACAGGTAAGCGGCCTGACCGTCGTCATCCCAATTCAACTCCCAATCGCTAGTGCCCGATTGGAGTTGTGCGACTAGATCCTTGTAGTCGTAGTTGCCGCTCTCGAAGGTTCCGGGAGCTGCGCCACTGGCTGCTTCGTTGTAGCCATTGTCGCCACCGTCAGCGACGCCGCTCCAGGCACGTGTGTAAAGAGGTGCACCTAAGACGATGTTCTCTTTCGCGACTCCGGCGTCCAAGTAAAGATTGATGGCGGTTTCAATGTCATAACCGGCTGGGTCGTTCATCAGGGCAGCCTGATGTCCGGTTGTGTTTTCCCAGGTTCCATGGAAGTCGTAACTCATCACATTGAAGAAATCCACGTTGTCTTTCAGTCCAGGAAGATTGAAGTTGGCAATCTTGTCTGAGCCGCCTGGCGATGCTACAGAAATCTCGTAATAACGCCCTCGCTCACTGCCTAAAATGTCTAGTTGCTCGCGAACTAGTTCCAGCAGTGCCGCATAATTTGCTCCGTCTTGCGGGCTCGAGCTGTTACCACTGAGTCCTCCACCACCAGGATACTCCCAGTCAAAGTCAATCCCATCAAACATGGTGTAGGTGTTCAAGAAGTCATAGATAGATCGAGCAAGCGTTTCTCGACCCGCTTGCGTTGAAACGACAGAACTGAAATTTGCCGAAAGGGTCCAACCGCCGAGGGCAATGCTAGTTCGGAGATGTGGGTTTTGTTCCTTCAGTTGAGCCACTTGGTTGAAGTTTCCCCAAACCGTTTGGGTTGCTCGCGGATCGCCAGCAGGATAGGACCAAAGGTCCGCCTCGCCACTGACTGTGTTTTCTGCTGAGAAACGTTTCTCGGTGGCGGCGAAACTGTCGAACAACACCATCTCGCCGCTTGCCGTTAGGTTGGCAAAGGCGTAGATGAAGTGTGTGAGTTCTGCTGCCGGAACATCCGCGATGTGATAGTCTCGGCCGTAGATGCCCCATTCAGGGAAATAGGCCGCGATCTTTGGTGTAGAGACAGGATCCGAAACGTCGGAGGTTGATGTATCCGTCGTGTTGTCAGCAGGATCCGTCGTGTTGTCAGTGGGATTGGTATTGTTGTCAGTGGGGTCGGTTTGGGGAGCAGGTCCGCTTAGATTGTCCAAGTGATCGCCAAGTGGATCACCAAGCACGACCATGCTCTGGAAATACTCGAGTACGCGAGCGTGTGATACGTCGAGTGCCGGCCATTGTGGCCAATCCCATGTGTCATTCATAAACGGTTGCATTTGATCATGACTGAGAACGGTAAGATGATTCACGTCATGTGCAATGGCTACATCTTCAATCGAGAGCCAGCCGTGTGCGCGGTCATGCATCCAACCGGCATAGTGTGGTTCCATTTTCAATGTGTTGATGAATGTATCAACGTAGCCATTTTCGGTTAGGTATTCTGCGAAACCTTCGTGTCCGTATTGAACCACCATCGCCATAACATCTTCGGCGGTGCCTAGTCGGGCCGTGCGTTGGATGTCTGCAAGAATCTGTGGGTCAAATACGTCATCTGCGATCCATCCTACTTTAGCGCCTTGCATCGCATACCAAAGTCCAACACCTTGTTGGTCATTGCCCCATGCCTGGGTGTTGTTGGTAAGCGTGTTTGCAAATGCCCATTCTCCTATCTGGTCGAGAGTCGCTGGCTCAAGGCCAACGAACCGACGGAGATTGTTGTAGGCGACGTGTGCTTCCGTGGTGATGGCGGTTCTTCCACCCACCAGGCCGTCATGGCCTGTGTGATCGCTGCCGTTCGACATGCCAATGTCTGCCAAGTCGATATATTCACTGTCCATTTCCGGATGCGTGTGCGAGTCGTGGTCGGTCGTATCCGAGTTATGGTCGGTCGTATCCGAATTGTGGTCGGTCGTATCCGAATTGTGGTCGGTCGTATCCGAGTTATGGTCGGTCGTATCCGAGTTATGGTCGGTCGGAGGCGCGATGGAAGTGGGGGCGGATTCCAGATTCTGTCCAACGGGGTTTCCGAGAGAGACCATGCTCTGGAAATACTCGATGACACCCGAATCGGAAACATCGAGTGCAGGCCACTGCGGCCAGTCGAAGGTGTCGTTCATGAAGGGCTGCATCTGATCCCAACTGAGTACCGTGAGGTGATTCACGTCGTGATTGATGGCCACGCCTTCCAACGAGCGGAATCCGTGGGTGCGACCATGCATCCATCCACCGTAATGAGGTTCCATCTTGAGAGTATTGATGAACGTATCCACGATGCCATACTGCTCGAGGTAGTCCGCATATCCGGCGTGGCTATGCTGACGGACCATGTCCATCACCTGATTCCGCATCGCCGTCGGATCTTCGACCGTGCGAGCGGTTCGCTGGATGTCGGCGAGGATTTGCGGATCGTACTTATCGTCCGCGATCCATCCGACCTTGGCGCCCTGCATGGCATACCAGAGTCCGACACCCATGAGATCGTTTTCCCAAGCCTGGCTGTTATTGGTCAGTGATTCGGAGAACGCCCATTCACCCACTTCTTCTATGGTTACCGCCGAGAATCCAAGGAAGGCTCTCAGGTTGTTGTAGGCCTCATGGGCCTCGGTGGTGATGGCTGTTCGTCCTCCCACCAACTCATTATGTTCAGAGTTGTGGTTCGAGCCGTGGAAGGTGCCCCAAGAGGTGATGTCTACATAGTCACCGGAGGAAGCCGGTGGTGCCATATGATCGTGGCCATCGTGGTCCTCCATCGGGGGCATCGTTGAGTCATCGTTTTCATCCATCGGAGGCGTCGTCGAATTGTCGCCTTCATCCATCGGAGGCGTCGTCGGTTCAGACGGCGTGTCTGTATCATTGTCAATGATGGTGCCGAATCCGGAAGCTACGCCCATGGACATGTGATTGCCATCATGGTGCATGTCATGCGTGTCTGAGGCAGTGTTGTCGCTTTGGGGTTCTGAAAGAATCTTGATTGAGCTACCGGATCCGGTAGCATCAAAACCGAAGTTAGCGGATTGACCGGCAGTAAGATCTCCGTTGTAGTCGGCGTTTCCGATGACATATTGATTGCCGTCTTGCGAAAGGATTTTGGCATTCCAGATGCTTTGGATTTCACCATCCATTTGGATAGTGACTTGCCAACTACCGACCGCCAATTCAGGTGAATAGGTCCATTGGCTTACGTATCCGGAGTCCCACGAATCAGAAAGGGTGACGCTAAACTCACCCGCAGTGGAAACGCCACCGTTCGAGACTGAACTTGTTGGTGCGAGAGGTGAGGAAACGACAGTCGCTTCGCGGAATCCGTCTGTCGCCGTCGTCTCGCTTGTGCCGCCAAATCGATTGAATCCATCTTCATATTTCTGTTCAAAGCGGAAGACGAAGTTGTCTTCCGAGAGTTCGCTAAAGCTAACACCGCGTAACAGCGTTTTTTCACCCCAAGCGTTGTACGCCTGCGGTGAAGCACTGATGAGGACTCCATCTGGCGTGTCAGCGATCCCGAATTCCCGGTTAGCGAAGTATTGGAAGTCGAGTTTGTCGCTTGAAGGATCAAAGTTTTCAATAACGTTTACGAGTGGGATTCCACTATCGTCCATGCGGTGGGAAGTAACGACGTAGCCGACTTCACTCATGCCACCGACGACTCCCAATTTTTCACCCAGAAATAGCCCTGCTGCATCGCAATACAGATGAGCATTACTGATTTGCAGTCCTGCGATGGAGTCTTGCATCCAAGTCGAGATCATTTGGTTGGGATCTTCTTCGGGATCCGGCAGACGGGTTTCCAGAAAACTCGCACTTGTGTTTGCGAGCAATTCTTGGATCGGCGTTTCATGCTGTTGGATCGGCGCCCCATTAAACGGTCCCAACACAACGAGGTTTCCCGAGGTTGTGAGCATGAGCTGGACGTTGTGAGCCCCAGTGCTGCTTAAGTCAAGGACGCGAAATGAATCCGCTCCGGTTGCCGAAAGGTAAGGGAAAGTTCCGTCAGTGGATACGACAAGCGGTTCTCCGGGACTTGGGTTCGGCATGACGTGACCGGCATTTGTTCCCGCGCTATCTTCGAACATTCCACCGACCGGAGTTGTGAGCATCACCTCAAATTGTTCGTCTCCCTCGACGACCAGGTCGCCGGTGACTCGCACATCGATCGTTTGTGCCGTTTCACCTGGCGCGAAAGTGACGGTTCCGGTTGCCCGTTCAAAATCGGTGCCGGAGCTCGCCGAATTCGTCATGGTGTGGTAGTCAGCCGTGACGGTTTCTGTGGAAGCTTTGGACAGCGATACTGTGAAAGAGGCCAGCACGTATCCCGTGTCTCCTTCGGTGACCTGAGCGTCAGCAATACGAATGACCGGCATGGCGGTGGAGTCATCAGCGGTGGAGTCATCAGCGGGTGCAATCGGATCATCGGTGATCGGATTGTCAGTAGGCGTATTTTCTGTCGGGGTGGTTTCGTCGCTTGGTGCATCGTTGGTGTCGGGCGTGGTAGTGGACGCATCTCCTGAATGGGTGATCGGACCTCCATTGAAGGAAATGTTTGTTGGCATGGACGCCGCGCCGTCTGCAACAAAACCAACCGCAAGCGTTTGCCCCGGGCCGAGATTATTGCTCCAGGCGGGCGGTGTGAATCGATAGCGACCTTGTCCAAGGTTTTTTACCGTAGCGTTCCAGAGGTTTGCAATTTTTCCGCCGTAATCGAATTCGATTTTCCATCCATCAAAGTTGACGCCTTCATCATTCACCAGAGAAAATTCGGCCGTATGCCCCGTATTCCATTGATCGGTTATTTTGAAGTCAACGTCCGGCGCATCAGCAAGAGTGTGAGAAGCGAGTAAGGAACGAACCTCAAGCGGCTCAAAATTAAGCCCCGTGACCGGCTTATGAGAGCTTTTGTTTTTCGCATTTCTGATTACTGTTTCGAGAACACTTTGCCAAAGTTTCATAATTGCATTCTTTTCTTATCCGAAGGTGATTTCGGTCAATCCATGCCATTCTTGCGAGTGGCGACAATTACTGGTTCAGCCATCCGTGTTTGTAAGGTGAAAGGAATTAAAGAATTTGTAAAGCAATGAGAGTTGAAGGAGATTAAATCAATAGAGGTTGATGGAATGAATGAGTCGCATTATCTAGGTCGTTGAGTGGCCCGTTCAGTCGCCTTCTTTGCACACCGGCAATGCGCCTCGATGCGAATGCATCTGTTGGTTTTGATGAGTCAGTGACTTGGGGTTTTTGTTTCCCGGAATGGGAATGAAATGTTTGTGGTTGTTTCGCAACAAGGCAAGTTGTTTTGCTTCAAGCCAACTTGTCGTCAGCAAGCACTCAACTACGATACGGGCACGCTAACCGAAAGGTTTATGGATTCTTAAAGATTTGTAATTTCCCGTTGGACATCGTGTTGACCTCGTGGAGTAGGTGAACTGGACACCTTGGTGAAAATGGAATGCAATTAATTGGGGACCCAACAATGGCGAAATTGAGATGGTGATTGATCGCAAACCGAGACAAAAAATCAACGACACGTTCTCTTTGTTGGGTGCGTTTTATTTTCGTTCTCTTGGGTGAATTGCGATCCGCTGGAATGAGGAGATGCAAACAGAAGACATCAATCAATCGCTCTCGAACTCTGGCCTAAGCATGGGCTCTTGTTTACCCCGTTGGGGGTACTTATATCAATATTCACAGATCGGTTTGCTGGCGCTGATGGGCCTGGGGTACTGGCTTCGCGCGAAGCACTCGAGCAACTCATGCAGCTTTGCGTTGGAAGGTCCCGTCGGTTAGTGCTGCCAATTCCTACCCTCAAAATGACTAATCGCCTCTTGTCGACCGATGGTCAGGTTACTCGGTCAGACCCGCACAATCCTTTGATGATGCGGATTTGCTGCAACTAGGCCTGCCGACCATCGGTTGGGCTTTGTAGAAATTTCATTTCTGTGGGTTGTGTCGACCGATTGACTCTGTCATCTGCCCGGCTCCCGTTTTCGCTGAAAAACGAGCCGTTAGGTGGAGGGCGAGTGATTAGGATTGGTATTTCCATCGGCAGATTCCATCCGCGGTTGTCAGGAAGCTGCAAATTTCAATTTTTACGTTTTTGAGGGAGATAAATCAGCGATGCGCGATATTTTAACGAACCGAATCACGTCGCGATTTGGCTGCGGTATTTTGGGTTTGCTCGTTATTTGTTTGGGATCGGTCAACCTGTTCGCCGAAACTGTTCCGCCCTTACCCAATGCAGATTGGTTCAGTGTGGGGAATTACGGTTTGGCAGCTCAGGCGATTGAAGATAAATTTGACATGATGGCGAAGGGGGAAATTCTCGATGTTCCCGGTGAGGAGCCGAATTCGTCAAGGATTTGGCCAGTGCTTGGGGATCCTGAGTTTGGTGTTGTGGCTCCACGTGAGCAGGTGAAAATGTCCTTCATGTTTCCTGTTGGCCAATTACATGCGTCAGACAATCCGATGACCAAAGGAGTCCATGAGGTTTCCACGAAAAGTGATTTCGCGATGTGGCTCACGGTTCAAGGTAAGTTGCGAAGCTATCTGAGTGATCGCAGTGATCAGTGGGACCCTTCGATAACTGATTACAAGAATCCGTCGTCAAGGAGCATTTTTAATCGTGGTGCGGCTGCATTGGGAATGTTTAATAGTGACCAGAAACCGGGGTTTGGCTACTTTCCGAATGTTGCCGATCTGTGGATTGATGCAGACTCGCTTTTCAGAACCAGCCTTTATCAGGATTGGCAGAATTCTGAGAGTGCGACTCCGCAGGAACCAAAAACGCAAAGCTTAGAAAACTGGAATGGCAATGAAGAGTTTGAGCCCTGGTTAAACAAGTGGCCCAATATGGATGGCGCTTCGTTGGCCTTGGCTCGCGGCATTCCGATCGAAGACGTGGTCGATCAAGGTGGCGCTGATGCAGCCTATGCAAACTGGTACAATGATTGGTGGGTAGCCAACACGCAAAAAGGTAACTTTCCTTGGACCGGGCATGGCTATACGTATGATTGGGCTTATCTTGACGAGGTGGACAATGGTCAAGGACTGACTGAATTCGTGGTCATGCCCAGCGGTGGAGATGATCATGTTTTCTATTACGAAGTGATCTCCCATCACAATACTTTGGAATACGTCACGATTCCGGAGCCGAGTTCGCTCTTGATACTCCTGATGGGTTTGGTTTTCGTGCCGCTGCAAATACGCCGCCGCTAAATGATAGTCACTAGGTAGAAATTCTTGTTGATTCGGCTGCTATCAGCCTAACAGTTAATCATCGGTCGCAGGCTGCTTCTACGCAGCTTGCGATGTTGTTCGCAAATGAGATTAGGTATACTTGCGAACTCTAGTTCGTGTTTTGATCAGCAGTTTATAAGAAACTCTCATCAACTCATGTCTGACACCACTCTCGCGATCGAGAATCAACCATGAGTTTTCAGTTATTGGGCAGACTTCAGTTACGAGTACGTTACAGTCTTTTGCTTTTCGTCTGCTGGGGATTCGGCGTGTTACCTGCGGAATCAGCCCCTCCCTTGCCGCAAGAAGACTGGTTTAACCCTATAAAATACAAAGCCGCGGCTGTGACGATTGAAAATCATTTCGACGATTTGAACAAAGGGCCAATTCTCAGTATGCCAACAGAAACCAGGCTGTGGCCTGAGCCTGGGGATCCTGAGTTTGGTCTGCAGGATCAACGTGAGCAGGTGAAAATGTCACACATGTTTGAAAATGTCGACGGCAAGAATTCGATGCAACCCGGAGTCCATCCAGTTTCTGACAACCCCGGTTCTGCCATGTGGCTTACAGTTCAGGGTGACTTTCGAAACTACATGCTTGAACGCAGCGATCAATGGGACCCTTCGATAACAAACCACACGAGCGATTCGCCAAGAAGCGTCTATAACCGTGGGGCGGCTGCATTAGGAATGTTGAATGGGCCCGCGGGCTTCGGCTACTTCCCCTATGTTGCTGATCTGTGGATTGACGTAGATGCGATCTTTCGAACGGGGCTCTTTCAAGATTGGGGCTCCGTGGATAGTATGACGCCGCAAAAGCCAATATCGCAAGATTTAGCTAACTGGGTTGACGACAAGGCGTGGGAGCCGTGGTTGAACAAGTGGCCCAACATTGATCCCTCAGAAATGGCAATAGCGCGAGGTGTACCCGCGGAGGATTTGACGATTGAATCTGGAAACGCTCAGACTTATGCGGATTGGTACAACGGTTGGTGGGTCGCCCAAACGCAAAGCGGTGCATTTCCCTGGACGGGACATGGCTACACGTATGACTGGGCTTATCTTGATCAATACCCCAACGCTCAAGGCCTCACCGAATTTGTGGTCATGCCCAGTACGCACAAAGGGAATGTTTTCCATTACGAAGTGATCTCGTTCGAAAACACTTTGGACTATGTCATGATTCCGGAGCCGAGTTCGCTCTTGTTGGTTCTTTTGGGGCTGATTTTCGTGCCGCTACAAATGCGCCGCCGCTAAATGCGTCTTGGCAGGAATCGTCGCAGCCGAATTCTTGATGCTTTGGACGGCAAGGTCGAGAATCGGTTGCTTGTTTTTGGCAAGCCGGGGTTGAGCTTCCTGGTTGCGGTACTGAACGATCGCCTATTCCAAGTGAGTGGATGCATCTAGCCGAAACAACGTTCTGCAGTTACGGAAGAGCTGCTTTGAGTCGGCCAATCGTTGGCCGCATGCAAAGGCTGAATCATTGGCGGGTTGGGGTGGACGATCGTTGCCATCGCCACCCGCCGAATAGCAAAAGACACGGCAGGATTTGCGTCATTGTTGTAGGTTCAGGAACAACCCGAACATTCGAGCGTGGTCCCTGATCGTATCCACCTGCCACAAATGATAACACCAAATCAGAACTGTCGAAATCTTTGTCTCCGTTCCAATCACCGGTTGCCCAACCTGAGTTTGCGACAACGTTGTCTTCATACCCATTCATCAGAAATACTCGAATGAGATCCCTGCTGTCAAAGCGTCCGTCCAAATCAGAATCACCAAACCAAGTCTGCAAAATCTGCTCAACGAGATACACGCGATCATCGCCGTTGACGAAACCATCTTGATTGACGTCAAATTCTCGTTCACCTTGGTGGTCCGCAAATAGATCGATATCGATCTGATCGACGACATCATCTGCGTTGAAATCACCTGCGATCGCTGGCGGCTCGCCGGCTCGTGATGCTCCCCAGTAATAGTCCGAGATAGGAAGCCGGAAATGGTCTAGCACGGTGGGGACGACGTCCGCGTGCGAAATAGGCCGACCGTCGTTGGCAGGCATCTTTCCAGGCGAAACCTGTTTACTCGAAACAATGAACGGGATGCGTCGTTCCAAATCAGATTGACCGCCATGACCGCCGCTAGGACGGTGCCCATGGTCTGACGTAAGTACGATTTGCCACTCCTCATTCGCGATACTTTCTCGAGAAGAAACAGTTTTTACTAATCGGCCAACGAGGGCATCGGCGAGTCGAATGGCGGATTCATAGCATTCTCCTGAGCTTCCGCAAGAATGCCCTGCAATATCGACATCATCCAACGCGACGAAAACGGCGTGAGACAATCTGGGATCCGCTGTCCGCAGGTGACGTACCGCATCGCTTGCTGTCGAGAAGTCGGAAGGTAAATCGGCTCGGACGTCGATCTGCGAGTTATCGTCATTCGCCGAAGCGATGATTCTGCTATCAATGGGATTCCAATTAACAAAACTGGCGGTGACAATATCGGGGACATTTTCCTCGAGCGTCTCCAGGTAGGTCGGGTAGTCTTCGTAGTTCGGATTGACGAAGTCGTTGTTTCGAATGCGATGTTTATCTGCCCAGACACCCGTCAAGATGGTGCTCCACCCCGGCCCGCTCACGGTGGGTTGCTCGGTTCGACCACGTTGTTCACCACCGGCGAATGCTTGACTTGAATAACTTCCAGAGTATTCGCTGTGCCATGATCCGTCGATTAGACGATCGATGTTGGGTGTGCTGACATTCGCAAAGCCGCGCTGGCCATATCCCAGGCCGTCGACGCCGATTACGAGCGAATTGGTTTGACCGGCCCAGCTGCTGAGCGACGGAACGAGGAGTATGCTCAACGTTGCGAGAACGATCGCAAGCCGGTGGATTACATGATGGTTGAGCCACTTTGCGAGGGGGGGGCGTGAATCCATGGTCAAGATGCCAGCTTTCACGAAATCGTTAAGTGTTTGACGATTCAAGGTGGACGAACTCAGTACATCGGAAATCAATGGGGTCTTCAATGCACTTGGCGACTTGGTGATTGAAATCCAGTCGCTTTCGAATTCTATGATCGTTTAAGTGGACGGGATGATCAATCTTCAGGTCATCGAAAGTCAAAAAGGAGGCAGGATCGTTTCCTCGCAAAAGTTAAAAATTGACGTTCTCGTCGCTGCTTTCGCGAACCCTGCTGCTTTCGCGAACCCCGCTGGTTTTTAAGAAAGCCTCTCGACTGAATTAGTCTGGGTGGAATTTGCGCGGGGTGAGGAAAACGTGAGTTGATCGCTGTTTTTTTCGGCTTGAACGTCAGCGTTTTTTAACAGGAGGAAAGCGGCTTCAAACAAAATGCGATTGGGTTGTCAGTTCGATCATCCCGTTCAGCTCTACTTCGCTCCTTGGCGAGGCTTGGCTTGCATTAGCTGTTGGGCCCGATTGAGATTGCGGCGTACTTCTGAGTTGTTAGGTTCAAGTTGGCTTGCAATTTGAAAATACTCAATCGCTTGTTCGAGCTCTCCTCCCCGAGCAAACATGGTGCCCAGATTGTTATACGCGTCGACGTATTTTGGATCGATTTCAATTGCGAGTTTGTAATGTTGGGTCGCTTTTGCCACGTTGTTATTGGCGGCATAAACAGTTCCCAGATTGGTATGGGCTTCGGCGAATTGATCGTCGATTTCAATCGCCCGTTGAAAGTGCTGGCCAGCGGTATTTGTTTGCCCCTGGCTTGCAAGACTGGTTCCGAGATTGTTGTGAGCTTCGGCATAACGTTCGTCCAGCGAAATGGCCTTGCGGAAATGTGTCGCTGCCTTGGGTTCATCGCCTCGGCGTGAATGGATCAACCCCACAGTATTATGGAGTCTTGGATTTGTCGGGTTCGCCTGCATCGCTTGTCTGGCCGATTCTTCTGCTTGGTCAAGGTCCCCTTCTCGCAAGTAAATCTTGGCCAAGTGGCGGTGAGGTAGATCCCAAGCCGGATTGAGCGTTCGTAGATCAGTGAAGTGTTTCACAGCCTCCTGATCTCGTCCGATTTCCTCAAGCCAGGTGGCGATTCGATATCGCAACTGAAGGTCAGCTTCTTTCGCTGTTTCTTGGACGCGTGGATGTTGCAGTGATCGCCCCGGGAAGCTGGCTGCTTGGTCGGCAAGGCTGACGTTTTCGCTACCCAAGGTCTCCAAATCCCGGAGCAGTTGTTCCACACTGATCGGTCCACGGTAGATGATCGATAACCGACCTTGTGCGTCGATCAACAGGCTGGTTGGCAAGGGAAGTGTTCGTCGTTGGAAGAAAAATTGATCGTGAAGTTGTTGCAATTGTTGCAACGTCGATTCATCGACCGTCCCCCACGGAAAAGGAAATCCCAATCGCTCCAATATCGTACCGAGCTCTGAGGTTGTAACAGGCTGATCGCCTGCTTGGTCTACTGAGAGTGAAAGAATTTTCAGGTTGGCTGTTTCAATGTCTTGTTGCCGCTCTGCAAACTCTGATAATTCGGCAAGACACGGCTGGCACCAACTTGCCCAAAGATTCACTAATGTTGGTACACCCGAATCAAAAAGTTCGTTGGCTGCTATTCCATCGCCCGATAAGTATTGAATGGTTGGCATCTGGACACGCGTCGTTAACGGAACTCTGGCAACACGGCTATCCAACGGCAGATCAACTGTCTGTGCCATTTCAGCGTTGGGCATTTGGTTTGAATCGATCTGCTCGGTAGCCGAGCGACCTTGGATTAAACGATATCGATTGCCAACTTTGAGGTTGTGAAAGATCTGCTCCTCACCCGCTGGCCAATGCACGACGACTCGTTCGATCTGATCTGCGGATCCTACGCCAAAATGGATCCACTTGCTGGATTGAGAAAGAAATCCTTCACCCGCACGCAGTGTTTGTATTTGTTTCGACGTTTGTATTTGTTTCGAGACTGGATGGATTGTTTCCTGGGATTGTGTACTGTTGGTGCTGCCGTCGGGTGGCCTGAGGACTAGCTCGACTCGAGCGCCGATTGCGTCTCGATTTGTTGTTGTTCCGTTGCCAACGAGCTTGAGGGCAATGGCTTGATTGTTGGTCGGGGTGTCGTTGCGCATGTAACGGACACGTGGTGCATTTCGATTTGACATCCACAAGTCCAAGTCGCCGTCTCGATCCCAATCGATCACAGCGAGACAACGGCCATCGTCCGGAAAGTTAAGGCCGGAGATTGCGGAAATCGTGCTGAATTGGACGTTGCCCGTATTAAGGAAACAGCAGTTGCGCTCGCGACCGCTGAATGATCTTCCTTCCATGATCATTCGGAAAAGCTGATTTCGCGATTGGGACCAGCCTTGATCTGGATCCGACTGATCATCGTTGGCTGTACGCGACACGACCTGCCGCCAAAAGAAACTTCACAAATCACTTGTGTCATTCGATGTGATGTATCCGTTGGCAACCGCAATGTCATTCCAGCCATCATTGTTAATGTCGAGGAAATTCGAACTCCAAGCCCAACGTCCCAGGTTGACCGCCGCGGATTCACTGTCATCGCGGAACACCGACTGGCCCAGGTTGGTGAACAATGAGCTTCCACGAGCAAATCGCTGCAATCGAGTCCTGATTTCCTCGGAAGCCGTTGACTTGAAGTTTGGTTGATGGGTGATGCGATTGCCTGCCGAGGAAAACATGTTACCTACATAAAGGTCCATGTTCCCATCGTGATCAACATCCGACCAGGCAGCCGACATGCCCGAAGCTCCATCCTCAACGCCTGAGGTGCGCGCGATGTCTTCAAACTGGCCTTGTCGATTCTCATACAGATTGTTGCGACCAAAGTCATTGGCGACGTAAAGGTCTTGGTCGCCATCGTTGTCGAAATCTTCCCAGCAAGCCGCCCAACTGAAACGCCGGTTGTTCTTGTCGAGACCGGAAGCGGCAGTGTGATTAACGAATGACCAACGTCCTCGATCGGAAATGTCATTGCGGAACAAGCTGTTTGCTCCCGCTTGATTGGCGTCATGGTAAACGCGATTGGCGACGCCGCCCTGGATGATGGGGCCCACGTCGGTGTTCGCTGACTGTTCGGCATTGCCAACGAGGGTAGAAAAATAATCGTTGGGATAGTCCACGCAGACATAGAGGTCCAGATCACCATCAAGGTCAAAATCAGCCGCTGTCAAAGAAGTAGTGTCATCGTGCGTCTCGAGAATATCTTGCACCACAAAATGACTTCCCGTGTTTTCCGCAACGACGAGACCTCCCAGAATGGTTGCGGCCAGATCCTGATCGCCGTCGTTGTCGAGGTCGACGAATAAGGCACTGCGAGTGCCATCTAACCAATCGATATTCCAAGCCTTTGCCTGTTCATTGGCGGTGCCATCGGATTGCGTGATGAATAGTCGGTTGGGAAGATTTGCTTCTTGGCAAATTAATAAGTCTTCCAAGCCATCCCCATTGACGTCACCAATTGCCAAGCCTGGATTGCCGAGCGGCGAGAAGTAACGCATATCTTGGGTTCGATCCAACCAATAGTTCAGACCATGCAAGAATTGATCTTGATAGCATTCGTTGTGACCAATGATCGAGCTCGTTTGTTCGTTAAAAAGTCGTTTTTTCGATTTCGCGGTTGTTTGCTCAAAATCTGTCAATTCGATCGATTTTAATTGAGGCTCCGCAGAATCATTCGGTTCCACCCAGCGGGTTACCCAGGTAGCATGTTGCTCAACAAGTTGCTCTCCATCTCGACCGCTTGCCGCCACATATTGGTGTGTTTCAAATCCGTTGGGGATTTCCAACACACGAAAAATCTTGAATTCAAAATGGGTCTCTCGCATCTGGGACCAGATTGCTGCTAAACGATTGACTGCTGCTTCCAGGCCGGCTTGGCCACGATGCAACGGCAGCTCGGTAGCTTTGTCAGATTTGGGATTCGACCAACGCTCGACCAAGAATAGGTCGTCTTGATAGATGGGCGCACCCAACTCAGGTAACAGGTCACTGGAGCTAACGTCGGTTGCACACAGTTGCGACAGGTCAAGCGGCTCCCCCGATTCGTTGTCGAACAGATGGCGTCCCAGTCGGTTGAGCATCTTTCCAGCCCGTTCTGCCTGCAGCTCGATGCTCCACCCGTCCTGGGCCGGGTTGTCGACTTTGTCCCACGCAGTCGCTTCGTGAATTGGCAGTAGGGCGGAATCTTTTAGGTCGGCGACGGTATTTTTAGGTTCCTGGGGCCCTGCTGGCGATCTGTCTTTGATCAATACGAAAAAACAGAAGATGCTCGCCAGGGCAACTGCCGTCAATAGGCTGATCACCGTGCCCCATTTAGCGGGCCGCCGAGGACGGTTTGGGGGAGAGGCTTGAGAGGTCGACTTCATAATTCTGTACGTCTTCGCCCCCGTTCGTCTGATGAGATGCGTCCTCATTTAGGCTAAACGACCAACGCTCACAGAGCAACGTTATTAAAAATTTGAGCAATTTGACAACTAAAGGTTTGATTTTTGCGTTTTTGTTGGTTAGGTTTGGACCCATCGCAATTGACGGGCAGAGAAACTGAGAGGCTTAGGAAGAGTTGAGGCATTCGTGCTTCCTAAGAAACGTCGTGTTTTACGTTGGATTCGTGTCAAGCTTTGGAGATTTAGCCAATGAACGTTAGAATTCTATGTGGTGCAGCCCTTGTTATTTCTTCTCTTTCCGCCTCGTGGTGTCTTGCTCAACCCCTGGTTACTGGGGATCTGTCTGTCTACTACAGTTTCGATGAAGTTGACGAAGACGGAATTTTTCTTGATGGGTCAGGTAATAACCTTCACGGCCTCATAACGCTCGGTTTCGAAGATGCGAACGAAGACGATCTTGATGACATTCGGATCGATCTCGAAGACAAAGTTCGTGGTGCCGGTTCGGCTCGCTTTGATACTGATGCAGAAATCAAAGAAGATTACATTGCCGTTTGTGATCCTATGAACCAGCCCGATCACAATGATGGTTGTGGTGAACCGTTAGAGGATCGTCCGAGTTACGTTCCTACCGATGGTTTTACGATTGCCGCATGGGTCAAAGCCGACGATGTTGGACAAGACCAATCAGTTTGGCAATCTCGCGCCGGGGGTGGTGGATTTATCCATAACCAAATCCAGAATGGCGGAAACATACGTTTCCGACTTCGTGGTGATTTGAACGGTGACAATATTGTTGGATTCAATGAGGCTCCGGATGGCGAGCCTGTTGCATTTGAAGAGTGGATTCACTACGCCGGAACTTATGAAAAGGGCGACGATCCTGAAGGTTTCGGGGAATTCGCAATTTTCTACAACGGTGTTGAAGTATTGCGTGACGAAGGTAACGGAAACGTTAATGGCACAGAAGCCGACACCTTGGGTGACTGGGCCATGGGCGGTTTCATCGGTTTGGTGCCAGACATGAATCGTCAATTGGTCGGTTCGATGGATGAGTTCTATCTTTTCTCTCGCGCACTGACAGCTGCAGAGATCACCACGCTGTACGAGAACAAAAGCAGTCTTCTGGGCGACTACAACGGTAATGGGTTGCTTGACGCAGAAGACCTGGACTTGAATGCCTCGGTAGGTATTGCGAGTCAGGATTTGTCGTACGATCTCAATGAAGATGGTGTAGTTAACTCAACGGATCGAAAGATCTGGGTTAATGATCTCAAGAATACTTGGGTTGGTGACGCTGACCTGAATGGCGTTTTTGACAGTGGTGATTTGGTTGCCGTCTTTTCCTCCGCCAAATACGAAACGGGCCTTACAGCCACGTGGGGACAAGGCGACTGGAATGGCGATCAAAAGTTTGATTCGGGTGACTTAGTCGAAGCTTTCAGTAATGCTGGCTACGAAGCAGGCGAACGACCTGGTGGTCCTAATCCTGCAGCAGCTGTACCCGAACCTT
>JAQWSU010000038.1 GCA_029243025.1 Pirellulaceae bacterium
GAATAACGATGATCGAATAACGATGATCGAATAACGATGATCGAATAACGATGATCGAATAACGATGATCGAATAACGATGATCGAATAACGATGATCGAATAACGATGATCGAATAACGATGATCGAATAACACAGTTACTTAGGAACGTATCGAACAAGGAGCCGACCGATGTGGGTACCCAAATGGGAGCGAGATCAGAAACGGGGTGTCGATTCGCCGATTCCTACCCAAGCGGTGTCGAATGAAGAGTTTGTTCCGCGTCCGCAAAATGAACAACAAAAGCACTGGGAGCAATTGATTGGGAGACTGTCGATCGAAAAATCCAAGCAACTTGGCATGGAACGTCGCGATTTCATGCGTTCCTCGATGGGGCTCGCCACGGCCTTTCTGGCATCGAACATGGTCTACGGTCCTTATTGGGATGTGGACGCCGCGGAAACTCTAGAACCTCAGGCGACCACTGAGAAGTTTCCTAAGGGTGAGTATTTTGTGTTCGACGTGCAAACGCACTTTACGGATGGCTATGCACTCGGATTCCGGAAAGCCGATTTTGTGAAAAATATGGGCTTCGATTTGACGGATGATAAGGAAGCATACAGTTTTACGAACTACGTGAAGGAGATATTTTTCGACAGCGAAACCAGTATGGCTGTCATTTCAGGAGTACCCGGCAGAGAAACGAACAAAAATCTGGCCGGCAAGGTCTTAGAGGGACGCGACCGGCGTGGTGGGATCCTGCCCAGTTGGTTGATGTCACAACGAAAGGCAGAGCTCAATCAACTAGCGGGTGGACAACGTACCCTTTGCCAAGGCAATTGCGCTCCCAACCACTATTGGGATCGTTCAAACAACGCGCCTGACTTTCCCGTGCTGTTCGAACAAATGGAACGAGAAGTGAAGGATTATGGGGTCGACAGTTGGAAGTGGTACTGCCACACCGATCCCGGTCGTTCCGGCGACGGATTTCGGATGGACGACGAAAAGATGGCTTATCCCTTTTACGAACGTTCTAAGCAACTGGGCTTGAAGACTTTTAGTGTTCACAAAGGATATGCGGCGCAGTCTCGATTACTTGGCCATTTCGCACATCCGGCAGACATCGAAAAAGCAGCCCAGGATCATCCTGATTTGACCTTTATCGTCTATCATTCGGCGATGAAGCACGGGCCTGGAGAGCCGCAGTTCGAAGATCCAAACTTCTTCGATCCGAGTACGGGGGACTTTGCCTGGCATGATGAACTTATGGAAATCAAACAACGCAATCCTCAGATGAATAACGTCTATTGCGAAATCGGTTCGGCGTTCGGGACGCTTGCGATTGCCCACCCAGTGATGTGCATGCACTTGATTGGAAAAAATGTCAAGAATTATGGTGCGGATCATGTGATTTGGGGGACTGATTGTCTCTGGTGGGGATCACCACAATGGGTGATTGACGCTTTCAAGAGATTTCAGATTTCAGATGAGTTGTGTGAACGTTTTGGCTATCAAAAGCTGAGCAAGGATGATAAAGCAAAAATCTTTGGTCTGAATGCAGCGAAGGTTTATCGTGTGGATGTTGATGCTCAACTCAAAGCATTTCCCGCTGACACCTTGACGCGTTTGAAGACCGCTTATCAGGATCGCGGAGGCCAGCCTGATAATGCTGTCTACGGTTGGGTTCGTGATCATGCCTAAAGCGGTCAGTCCAGTGTGCGCTGGGGGTGATCGAAAGGCCCAGCGAGTCGGGATGGCCGGACTGGCTGTCCTGGGATGTCTAATGTTTTCTGAATGGAGCATCCGGGGCGTCGTGGCGGATCCCTCCAACGAGTCGACTGATTTAGTGGCTTGGGGGCAAGATCACCTGGGCCAACCCATGCCCGAATTTATGAGTGGTGACGAATGTCTTTTCTGTCATCGTGACCTCGGTGCTCGATGGGGGCAGAATCCACATCAACTCACGCTGCGGGCGGTCGACAATTCTGCCGCGATGAAAATGCTTCGTG
This sequence comes from Pirellulaceae bacterium, assembly GCA_029243025.1. Lineage (NCBI taxonomy): Bacteria > Pseudomonadati > Planctomycetota > Planctomycetia > Pirellulales > Pirellulaceae > Pirellulaceae bacterium. Next base: position 1,989 of record JAQWSU010000038.1, read on the forward strand.
GAGTTGCGCCGAGTCGTGCGGCGGAGACGCGTTATCTACTGGGCAGGCAGCATCGCGTCCGATATTTAAAGCGGGGACAGAAATTTGGCACACTTGATCTCCTCTCAATTAACTGGGAGCCAACCGATCAAAAGGTTGGAGGAATTTCAGGCCGGTTGCCAGCGACCTGGATTTCCGACCGATTTGCAGCGTCTTGTGCCGGTTGTCACACTTCAGGAGTGAATGCGGAAACGGGAGCGTTCCACACGCTGTCACTCGATTGTTTTGTTTGTCACGGCGATGTCGAGTTGAGTCACAGCAAACGCGACACGAGCGTCATCTTCGGGAGTCACGCCGTCCCTGAAGCTCGCATCGTGATCGCGACTTGTGGCCAGTGCCATCTGCGAGGCGGCCAGTCGAAATCGACGCAGCGTCCTTATCCGAGTCATTATGTCGCCGGCGATAATCTGTTTCGTGACTTTTTAGTCGAACTGAGTGAACAGGCAATTGCTAATAATCAAACTGTGGATCGACACGTTTACGCCAACACTCGGGAAGTGATGCTAACGCAGAACAAGGCGGTTACCTGCGTGACCTGCCATGATCTCCATCAGGCCTCGACTGAAAAGCATCGGACGTTGCCGATGATGGCAATTTGCACTACCTGCCATACTCAGCAAGATGATCTCAGTGTGGTCCGTAAGTTGACGAAGAAGAGCAAGGTCTGCGGTTATTGATCCAGGGCTAATTGCGAATGATTGAGGAGTTTTAGATGAGTAACGACTTCGAACATTATCCGGTTGGTGAACCCAAAGATGAGACGGATGTAAGTCTTCGCGCTTACTTGGTCGCTTTGTCCAACTCGCATTTGGATCATTACCAAGCAAGTTGGTCGGATGACGAAGTGATTCAATGGGATGGCAACTTCCGAGCAGACGGGGCCTTGATGCTGGTCTGTTGCGAACGGGATGTCGAAATCGAAGAGTTTCGTCGAGTTCTCGAACAGTTCCTCGCTTACCGAATTGCAAATCGAAAAACGAATGAGTAGCTCGCATTGCCCAGCATCTATTTGAGTGAAGACGCGTGTTTCGGATCCTGTTGTGGCATTCTGGCATTCATGCTTGTTTGCCAAGTTTTTAGCTTTTGCCGCAATTCAGCTGTTTTGTTGGGATACTGTTTACTCAGATCATTGCGCTCGCCCAGATCTTTGGATAGGTCGTATAGCTCAACGTCCTCCCAGTGATAAAACTCGATGAGTTTCCAGTTTCCGTCTCGGATCGAGGCGCCGGGCGTCCAGGTTGATCCGTGGTAATGAGGATAATGCCAGTAAAACGTTCGTTGGTGCTCCTGTGAGTCACCTCGGAGTAAGGGAACGATACTGATACCATCGGCATGTAGTTCTGGTGCGCTGGGCAGATGAGCCAATGCCAGCATCGTTGGGAAAAAATCCATGCTCACAATGGGCACGTCGCATGTGCTGCCCGGCTGGGTCACCCCCGGTGCTCGAATGATGGTTGGTTCGCGTACGCCCCCCTCGTAAAGCCAGCCTTTACCCGATCGAAGCGGCAGATTGCTGGTGGGGCCAAGCTGATTGACGGTGCAAAATCCACCATTGTCTGAAAAGAAAATAACCACGGTGTTCTTACTCAACTTCAAATCGTTAAGTTTCTGCAGAATAGCACCCACACTGTCATCGACCGCAGCGATCATCGAGGCATAAGCTGCATTGTCTTGCCTTGTCCGAGATGTGCCTAAACGTTCTTTCACGCGTGGCGTTTTATCGTCGAATGATCTGGCGGCTTTCTCGGTGAAATGGCTTAATCGCTTTTTGTAGGGAGTGATCGGCGCGTGGACGTTGTAATAGGATAAATACAATAGGAAAGGCTGCGCCTTGTCGCGCTCTTTTAAAAATAAGATCGACTCCTCTGTCAGACGTTCGGTCAGGTACTCGTCGTCGCGATGGGCTTGGAGGTTCGGGTTTGTCCAAGGCGCATAGTAGCCTCCTGGTGGCCATCCAAGCTTGCAGCCCCCAACGTTGATGTCAAATCCTTGGTCCCGCGGCCAGTGCCCTTGATCCCCCAAGTGCCACTTGCCCGCAAAGAAAGTTTGGTAGCCGTGTTCCTTCAACGCCTCGGCAATCGTTGTCTCGCCTAATGCCAAGTTGTCGCGGTCATTGACCTGAAGAAACTTTGCATTCTTGAAACGTTGAGCCCGCATGCCGGGAATCCAATCGGTGATGTCAACACGGACGGGGTGCCGACCCGTCATGATGCTGGCACGCGTCGGCGAGCAAACGGGGCAGGCCGCATAACCATTTGTGAATTTCATGCCGGATGCGCCGAGACGATCAATGTTCGGCGTCTCATAGAATTCACTCCCAAAGCAGCCAATATCGGCCCAGCCTAGATCATCGACTAGGAAGAAGACGAAGTTCGTCTGTTCCGATTCCTTCTGCCCAGCCAACGTTGTCAATGGCGATGTGAATGTGAGGCCGATGACCAGTAGGAACAGAAAACGATCATGCAAATTCATGGAAGGCCTCGTGATCAACGGTTCTCGCAGGCAAAGCCGCATCCTAAGCTAGTGGCTTGGTTGTGTCAAAAAGATCGTGTGACTCGCTTGTCGTTCAAAGACCTGTTTGCCAAGGCCACGCGAATGGGGTTACCAAGCAGCCGGACGAATGCTGGGGAGTGGCGAATCACTTGGCTTCGCGATTTGCCCCATCGTGTTTCGTTGGTGCCCGTCTGTTGAGGCGGTAGGGCAGCCTGCATGCACTGAAAGCAGTTGCTGGTGGGTTGTAACGATTGAAGCAGTCCTACAGGCCCTCTCGTCAAAGCGTGACGGTTGTTCTGACTGACCTGATTTCAACGCGACTGTCGGTTGTTCGGGAGATAGCGTTGAGCGTTTTTTTTCAGCGCTTGTGGTGCACGTCGGTTCGATAATTCTGATTAATCGGGGAGCAAGAATTACATGCAACGCATCGATTGATGCGATGATTCGAGTTACCGATCTCATCCCCTGGTCCGATTCAAGGACGGAGTTTATGTTGCTTCCGCTGTTTAATATTCCATTTCGAAAGAGCTTCTCATTGCAACTCGCTTCGATTGGGCTCCGACTCTTTAGCGTTGCTGCTTTGATGGGAAGTCTGACCGGTTGTGGTCATCTAGGGAACTGGGTCCATAACGGCTTTAAAGTTGGGCCTGACTATTCGAAACCAGCGGTCAGCGTTGCCGATGACTGGATTGAATTCAACAACCCAAAGGTGATCAGCGATTCCTACGGTGTCGAAAATCAAGCTTGGTGGGGCGTCTTTCAGGATGAGCAAATCAACCAATTGGTCGATGAAACTTACGAGCAAAATCTGACTTTGCGTGCGGCCAGCATGCGTATATTGGAAGCAGAGGCAGAACGAGCGATCGCAGTTGGACTGATGTTTCCGCAATTTCAAGAAGGTTTTGGCGAATATTCCCGTGTGCAGATCAGTCGGAATGAAACTCTCAATGTGGGCTTTCCATTCCGGAATTTTAGTAATTGGAATACCGGTTTTCGGGCTGCCTGGGAACTTGATGTTTGGGGTAGATATCGTCGAGCCATCGAAGCGGCTGATTCTCAAGTTGATGCAACCGTCGAGAATTATGACGACATTCTGACTTCACTGCTCGCCGAAACGGCAGCCACTTATGTCGAGATTCGCGGCTTTCAGGAGCGTATTGTTTACGCCGAAGCGAATATCAAGACTCAGGAAAAAAACCTCCAACTCGCCGAGATTCGTTTTGATGCCAAGGATGTCAGCAAGCTAGATGTTACGGAAGCTCGTTCGAGTTTAGAGCTGACGCGATCGTTGGTGCCCACCTTTGAGTCCGGATTGCGACAGGCGAATAATCGCCTTTGTATTTTGCTTGGCCTCCCAACTCGTGATCTGATACCTCAGTTGGGGGACGAAAGTATTCCGTCGACTCCCAGTGACGTTGTCGTGGGGATTCCTGCTGATTTGATTCGTCGCCGGCCAGATTTGCGGCGTGCCGAACGAGAAGTGGCAGCTCAAAGTGCCTTGATCGGAATCGCGGTTTCGGATTTGTTTCCGGCGTTCACGATCAATGGGTCCATCAATTGGAGCGCTGCCGACTTTAGCGACATTTTTCGATCGTCGAGCAACGGCGGACTCATTGGGCCTTCCTTCAATTGGAATCTCTTGAACTATGGGCGACTGGTCAACAAGGTTCGTGTTCAAGATGCCCGGTTTCAACAGCTCGCAATTGATTATCAGCAGCAGGTATTGAAGGCCAATGGCGAGGTCGAAGATGCAATCATCTTTTTTCTGAAGTCACAGGAAGCTGTGGCTTCGCTGCAGGCAAGTGTTGATGCAACTGCTGAGTCGGTCAGGCTGGCTTCGATTCAGTATCGCGAAGGGGCAATTACCTTTGATCGGGTCAACAATATGCAACGAGATTTGACTCAGGTTCAAGATCAATTAGCGGTTGCGGAGACGAATGTGGCTTTGAGTTTGATTCAAACCTACCGAGCGCTAGGGGGAGGATGGCAGATCAGATTAGGTGCATCGCCCGACGTCAGTATTCCGGCACCGGCCGAACCACCGGCTGAACCGATTCCGCCGGCACCCGATCCCGTGTAGTCGATGTTTAAACGCCGATTGTGTCGAGAGTCGATCGTGCAATCTGCTTGTTGAAATGTTTATTGGAAGATCGTTCTCGCAGATTTCGAGGATCTGAGGATCCGAGGAGCCATTGGGATGAAGTGGAAAGCAAATTGGATCAGTTGGGCTGTACTGATCACCGTTTCGAGCAATCTGCTGGCTGGCGGAAATGCGGCGCAGAAGCGATTGAATCTGCATCGTTCTTGGCCTCGAGCGATTGGTAAAATGTGTTGTGACGATTACGATTGCAAGCCTTTGCCAACGTCACGGCCCTGGTGTTGTTTTCAGTGTGACGACTACTGCTCGAAACCGCTTCCATATGCCGTGGGTGTTTGTCGTTTTTGCTGTGATGACTATTGCGGGAAGCCCATGCCCAAGGTCTCGCCGCCGCCTTGTGATCTGAAGTGCATTCCCAATCGCTTGCCCTGTGGCACCTGCCAGCCACGGTTGCCGACGGCGACGAGCGTACCGCCTAGCACTCGTTATCCCGCCCCGAATCCATCGGTGTTTTCGCTGCAGGCCCCGAAGTCGGCGGCTCTGCCACCTGAGCCACTTCCAAAGCGTTAAGCCGGTGTTCCAGATCCTCATGGTGTCGGCTGCGAGGAATCTCACTGACCAGCCAAGCGACCAGCACCGCGATATAGAATTGGCCAAAGACCGATTGCATCCAACTGAGAGTTCGCACCAATACGGTACTGGGAACCAAATCTCCATATCCAAGTGAAGACATGGTTACGAAGCTGAAATAAATGATTTGTGAAAACGCAGAGACTTCTTGACGCGGACTTTCTAAGTCGAATTCGGCCCCCAGAATTGTCCAGTCGCCAGCTGGACTCAAGCTGAGTCCTAGATAGAGCATCGACCATGCCAAGCCATAGAGCAGATAAGAGCAGATTGCGCCGTAAATGGAATCAATGGTGGCGAGGTGTTTCTTGATGACCGCGGTTAGAATCATGGTGGCCATCGTCGCGAAAAAAATCGCGTGAAGGATGCACGATGCGAGAAACAACGAGTGATTTTGGATCGCCATGGTTAGCCAATTCATCGGCGCAGTTACGGCGACAGCCAGCAGTCCGAGTCCCAGCAAAAGCTTTCGACGTTGAGTTGCGATAGCCGCCAGGATGGTGACCGCCGTCAGTCCCAATCTCCAGAGCGTCCCAGCGTCCACGACGTTTTCTAGCAGAGGTACGCCGAGCAATAAAAAAATCAACGACAGGAGCAGAATCAAAAGATTATTGGAACTGAGCCGGCTTAGTCGTTTCGGCTTATCCATATGATTTCGATCTCAACGTAAGAGTTGTAGAAGTTTGTTGATCTGGCGGCAATCCATTCGCCGCTTTCTTAAACAATCCCTAATGGGTCTGCTGCAACGCAGCACCCCACCAAGCAACAGAATTCACCGGACATGTTACCGCGCAATTCAATGCTCGTCATGACGCGGGGCGGTTTCTTTCTGTGACTAAATAACTAGAATTAACGGGAAGTTGGCGCCTTGCGCAATAATGGAAATCCGCTTTCAGGACGTTTTCCCTGTCTGGCTGTCACTCGTTTCAAGATGAAAAGAAATTGAAGATGCCAAATCAATACACCGTCATGCTGATCTTGATGGCGATTCTTACAGTCGGTTGCGCGGCTAAAAATGACTATCAGGCGCCGCCCATTCCTGCCGTGACTGTCGCCAAGCCGATCCAACGGACCGTGACGGTCTATCTTGAAGAAACGGGTACGACGGAAGCAGTGGATGTGGTTGATGTAAGAGCGCGTGTTCGAGGCTTCCTGGAGAAAATTGAATTTGAGCCTGGAAACCAAGTCAAGAAAGGCCAGATCCTTTATCAAATTGAGCCAAAACAGTATGAGGCTGCTGTTGCCGCTGCCACAGCGGACTTGAGTGCTGCCAACGTAAACCTCAAGAAAGCACAAATCGAGTTTGAACGACAAGAAAGACTGATGAAGAGCGATGCGACTTCGGAGTCGGCTTTTGTGGCAACTCAAGCTGCTCGTGATGAAGCGTCTGCCAAAATCGCTGCCGCGCAGGCAACTTTGGACCAAGCGAATCTGAATCTGTCGTATACCCAAGTCGCGGCTCCAATTTCTGGGAGAGTTGGCAAAACACTAGTCAAAGAAGGTAATTTGGTCGATGGGGCCGAGGCGACTCACCTGACAACGATCATTCAATATGACCCGATTTTCGTGAATTTTAACATCAACGAATCGCAACTGCTGAAGTTGATGAAACCTGCAAAAGATCGGAACGCGGAGGGCCAAAAGTTTTCTCCTCCCTTGTATTTGCGCCGCGCGAACGATGAGGGTTTCCCTTTTGAAGGAAAAGGCGATTATGCTGATCTGGCCGTTGATCAAAGTACCGGTACCTTCCTGGTGCGAGGTATCTTTCCGAATCCCGATGAGCAAATCTTGCCAGGACTTTTCGTGCGAGTGAGACTTCCCGTTTCGAAACTCGAAAACGCATTGCTCGTTCCTGAAGTTTCCATCCTGACGGATCAAACAGGAAAGTACTTGTTTGTCGTTGATGACAAGGATGTCGTACAAAGACGCTCCATCAAAGTGGGCCCCAAAGAGGTTATTCGGTCTCAGCCATTCGTCGTGATTGAAGAGGGGCTGTCGCCGGACGATCGTGTGGTCGTGAATGGGATTCAGCGAGCTCGACCCGAGGCGACGGTGAAGGCAACGGACGAAGATTTGAATCAGCAACTCACGGACCCGGTCACGTCCGATGCTCCCGCGACAGAGAAACCAGAGTCGACTCCACAACCAGAGTCGACTCCGACCAAGACGTCTGCTGCTCCTGGAACGGGGTGATCTTGGTTCAACCGGTTGACGGCATGGAATCAGCTGTCTACGAGTTCGCGATTTCGGCGGTAATCGGATCGACGCTCGTGTTCAGATCGCGAGGCTTGCCATGAATGCGAGCGAAGATCGCAATGTGGGCGAATAACGAGAAGCCAAGAACGGTGAGTACGAGTCCGATTTTCGTGCTCAGCAGTTCAATCACTCCGACAGAGTTCAGTACCGTACCACCCACTTTCAACGCCAGCAAAACGAACCCAATGTGGAGCAGGTAGAAGCCCACGGAAAATAAATGGCTCAGGGAATCTGCCAGCTCATCGTTACCCTTGCAGCCTTTTGTGAAAAAGATTCGGCCATGTATTCGCAGTGTTCGAGCCACCCAAATCGTCATCGCAATTCCAATTGTGATGTAAATAAGGTGTGTGGTGGACATCAGGTGAAGTTTGTCAAACATGGTAATCCTCCTTTGTGACAAGCCATTGCGGTTAATGCGGGATGACTGATGCGTCGGAACGAAGTGTGGTTTCGTTTCGACGCGTTAACTTTTGTCGATGCCGTGCAATCCACGTGAAGACAAACAGGTTCAAGTAATGCATGCAGCTCAGGAGTAACAGGACGATTCCGATTTTTGTCGTCAGATATTCAAGTATCTCTCGCAGACCTGAGGGGTGGACACCGTACCTCAAGGTCAACATCACGAATGCGAAGTTGATGAGATAAAATCCCAACACGAGCAAGGCATTGACCGCATCGGCCATTTCGTTGTTGCCATGAAAGCATGCGATCAAAAACAGACGACCGCGGTTGTGTAAGGTGTGAGCCACTGAGACGGTGATGAGAACACTCACCAGAACGTAGGTCGCATAGACGATGGGAAGACTCATGATGACTCCTCCAAATAACTGACTCACCGTCTTTCTTACCGTGAATTAAATGCGATCTTAACAATGTGTTGTTTTTTTTGACACGCAATGGTGTTGACGCAAAACGGCCCCGTGTTACTCGTGGATCGAGGTCATCGGCGCAACCCCTAGACGTTTATTGAAGGCCCCGTCGTGCTTAAGTAGATGGCGGGTCGTCCTGAGGCGGCTGCTCTTCTTTGACTTTGCTGGCTGACATTTCGCTGAGATGCTGAAAGACAACAAAGAAGGATGGTACGAAGAGCAGTGAAAAGCAAGTGGCCGCAATCATGCCACCGACGACCGCATTACCGACGGCTTGGCGACTGGCCGCACCTGCCCCACGAGAGACCAGCAGGGGGAGGAAGCCAAGGATTGATGAAAAGGCTGTCATGAGGATCGCGCGAAATCGCAGCTTGGCGGCGGCCGCTGCTGACTCTCGAATACTGGCTCCGCCATGTCGTCGATCTCGAGCGAATTCGACGATGAGGATTGCATTTTTGCTGGCGAGCGCTACCAACAGCACGATCCCGATTTGTGTGTAGATGTTGTTGTCGGCTCCACGAACGAACAAGGCGATGACAACTCCGAGGGCAGCCAGCGGCACGACTGAGATTACTGCTGCCGGGCTCGTCCAGCTTTCGTATTGCGCGGCCAAGACAAGAAAGACGAACACGACCGCAAGACCAAAGATAAGGTATTGTTCACTGCCAACTTGTTTCTCTTGATACGACATCCCCGTCCACTCGTAACCCATGCCGGATGGTAGCTTGGCGCTGGCCATTTGCTCCATCAAATTCAACGCTTGTCCTGAGCTATAGCCGGGGGCCGGCTCACCATTAATTTGAGCACTTGGATAGAGGTTGTATCGCTGAATCACTTGTGGACCGAGTACTTCTTCAATGTTGACGAATGTACCGATCGGAATCATTTCCTGATTTCGATTGCGAACATCCAATCGGGCGATGTCCTCTGGCGAGACGCGGTAGGGGTGATCGGCTTGTACTCGTACCTGCCAAGTTCTTCCAAATCGGTTGAAATCGTTCACGTAGGCGGAACCCAGATAGGTTTGTAGTGTTGCGAATACTGAGCTGAGGGGAACATTCAATGTTTTGACCTTCGTTCGGTCGATATCGACGAATAACTGCGGTACGCTGGCGCTAAAGGTTGTATTGAGGGCGGTGAGTCCCGACTGCGCGTTGCCGTCTGCAACAATTTCCCGTGCCACCGCTTGCAGTTCCTGCAAGCTGGTACCGCCACGGTCTTGAATCTGCATTTGAAAACCACCGGCATTTCCGAGTCCGTCGATGGCGGGGGGGATGAATGCAAATAACATGGCATCTTGAATTTGGAAAAACTGTTTGCGAATGTGCGTCAGAATTCCACGCTGGCTCAATTGGGGTGTCGTCCGATCCTCCCAGGGTTCGAACACAACCACAACCAAACCCTGATTTGATCCGCTGGTGCCACTTAATAGTGAATACCCTGCAATGGATACCCAGTCAGCAACGCCGGGTGTCGACTCCATGATCTTGTCGATTTGTTTCATGACCTTCGTCGTGCGTTCGAGCGATGCTGCATCGGGCAACTGGACATTCACAAAGGCGTAGCCTTGGTCTTCCGTGGGGAGGAAGCCGGTCGGCAGCGAAATGAATCCAGCAACGGTAGCCGCGATAAGGCCAAGAAAGACAATCATTACGAAGACAACACGCCGAATCATCCCGCCGATGACGAAGGAGTAGGCGCTGGTCGACTTGTCGAATACGTGATTGAATCCGCGGAAAAAAAAGTTGCGTGCTTCCGGTGTCTTTCTCATTAGGAGGCCGCAGAGGGCGGGGCTGAGCGTCAACGCGTTGACGGTACTGATCAGCACGGCTGCTGAAATAGTCAGGGAAAATTGCCGGTACATCTGTCCTGTGATGCCACCCATGAAGGCCGTGGGTACAAAGACGGCTAGCAGCACCAACGTGGTCGCAATCACGGGGCCTGTGATTTCTTCCATCGCCTTCTCGGCAGCCGCACGCGGACCCAGACCAGCATCCAAATGAGTTGCCGTGTTTTCGACAACGACAATCGCGTCATCAACGACAATGCCGATCGCTAAAATAATCCCAAACAGCGTAAGCATGTTGATCGAAAAGCCGATCAGCCCCATGAATGCGAACGTCCCAATCAATGAGACAGGGATCGCGGCACAAGGCACAATTGTGGTCCGCCAATCTTGCAGAAAGATGAAAATCACAGCAATGACGAGTACAATCGCGATAAACAGTGTGTTGTATACCTCGCGGATGGAAGCTTTGACGAATCGCGTTGTGTCGTAAGGGATTTCTGCCCGCAAGCCCTTCGGGAAGTTGACCTTGAGGTCGTCCAGCTTGGCCTCGATTGCGTTGGCTAAGTCCAGAGCATTGGCACCCGGTAATTGATACACCGCAATCGCCGTTGACGCTTGCCCGTTGAAAGTGGAAGCACGGTTGTAATTCTTGCCGCCTAGTTCAACTCGTGCCACATCACTCAGTCGCGTAATACGACCACCGTCGACCGTCTTGATGATCAGATCTTCGAATTGCTTGACATCCTCGAGACGGCCCAGTGTGTTGACCACCAGTTGAAACGAGGTTCCGGCAGGTGAAGGTGGTTCTCCGATACGTCCGGCCGCAACTTGTACGTTTTGCTCTTGGATCGTTGCTAACACGTCTTCCGTGGTCAGGTTACGGGCTTCCAGTTTTTCAGGATTCAGCCAAACTCGCATGGCGTAGTCTTCAGCGCCCATCACGGTCACTTGACCGACACCGCTGATTCGACTCAGCTCGTCTTTGATGTTAATTGTCGCATAGTTGCTCAAGAATAAATCGTTGTAACGATTATCCTCTGACGTGAGCGTGATGAATTGTGTGATTTGTGTCGATTGTTTTCGAGTGGTTACGCCCTGGCGTCTTACATCCTCAGGTAGTTTGGGGTTTGCGATGGCTACGCGGTTCTGCACCAGAACTGTCGCCATGTCCATGTCGGTGCCGATCTGGAAGGTCACGTTTAATGTGTAGGAGCCGTCATCCGCACTGCTCGACGACATGTAGAGCATGTTCTCAACACCATTAACTTCTTGTTCAATCGGAGCCGCGATGGTTTCAGCAACAACCTGTGCATTTGCTCCCGGATAGAACGTCGTGACTTGGACGGTCGGAGGCGAGATCTCGGGGAACTTAGCGATCGGGAGGTTTGATTGCGATACCGCTCCACCAATTACGATCACAATCGAAATGACTGAGGCGAAGATGGGTCTATAAATGAAGAAACGTGAAATCATTCGTAGCTCTTTCGTTTCGCGTGCCCGGGTTACTCGGCTGCGTTTGTCGAGCCGACTGTCTCATCAGCAATCACGAAAAACGCTGTCGGGAAACTACGGGGCCAGATGCGGTCCGCTCTTGATTGCGAATCGAAGTCGTGATCAGACCTTTTCAGACGAGCTCTCTAACACAAGTCGTTTCCTGGCGAGCATTTTACTCTTCTACCATGAAAGTGGTAGTGGGTCGCTGAAACGCAAAGCGCACGACAAAAGGTCGTGATCATCGTTTTCACGAGATAGCGATCATGACGCGCTGCTGCTTGGGACTTCGTGATCATGCTTGCCATTGGAAAGATCACGCCAACTTATTGAGCCAACCGAACTGTCGTCAGCCGTTGTGATGCCACCCCCTTTAACAGTCTGGTTAGTATTTCTCGGGGACGAAATTTCGGCATTCCAGCGCGGCGACGTCATCGTATTGGTCTGACTGATCTCGGTCAGGTAATTTAACCTTTTCTCGTTTGATATTCTCGTACGGAACCATACTCAGTAAGTGGGAAATGCAGTTGAGTCGGCCACGCTTCTTGTTGTCCGTTCGAACGATATGCCAAGGTGCGTGTGCGGAATCGGTCGCGTCTAGCATGGCATCCCGGGCACGTGAATAATCGAACCATCGACAGCGTGCCTCCGTGTCCATCGGGCTCAATTTCCACTGTCGCATCGGATCGTTGATCCTAGCTTCGAATCGTTTTTGTTGTTCTTTGTTGCTGACGGTCAGCCAATACTTAATTACCTGAATTCCATCTTCCACCAACGCCTGCTCAAATTCGGTGCAATTGCCAATAAATTGAAAGTATTCCTTGTCACTGCAGAAGCCCATCACACGCTCAACCCCCAGGCGGTTATACCAGCTTCGATCGAACAGAACGATTTCGCCGGCAGCCGGAAGATGCTGGATATAACGTTGCACGTAGAGTTGTGTTTTCTCTCGATCACTCGGGGCGGGGAGTGCAACGATGCGAAAGACACGAGAGCTGACACGTTCGGTGATTCGCCGGATCATGCCACCCTTACCGGCTGCGTCTCGACCTTCGAAGACAATCACCATGCGGTGTCCTGTCGCCTTAATCCAATCCTGCATGATGGCAAGCTCTGTTTGGAGACGCTCGAGCTCTTTCTTGTAAGTCTTTGCGTCCAGTTTTTCTGAGTTGTGATGCTTGTTTTTCTTCTTTGAGTTGTCTGCGGACATCGTTCGCCTTTGGGACGTTTGAGGTGCAATTAATTCATTTGCTTACTGGGGAGTGGTCTTGGGATGCTGCAGCTGAAGAGTTTGAAGCGGAATCCTGACGGAAACGATTAAACCATCCCAGCACGTAAGCGGTTTTTGCGATCAACCGACTGGGGCGACCGGCGATCGAGTGGGACGCATCGGGGATTCGGACCAATGCGGTTTCCACTTGCCGCAGTTTCAATGCCTGATAGTACTGTTCCGTCTCGGACATAGGAGTGCGAAAGTCGGACTCTCCCGTGATCAACATCGTGGGAGTTTCGACTTGGCCAACGTAGGAGATCGGGCTGCGGCGAAGATACTGCTCAGGGTGTTCCCAGGGAGGCCCAGGGAACCAGTATTTGTAGAAGAAATTGTAGGCGTCCGAGGTGAGTGCAAAGCTGAACCAATTGATGACTGGTTTTGCGACCACAGCTGCTCGAAAACGCTGTGTGTGTCCTACGATCCATGCGGTCAGTACTCCCCCGCCACTGCCTCCTGTCACAAACAAGTTGTCCGTGTCGATGGAGCCCTGGGAGATTACGTAATCGACACCCGACATCAGGTCGTCATAGTCTTGTCCTGGATAATTGTGGTGGATCAGGTTGGCAAAATCTTGGCCGTAGCTCGTACTGCCGCGTGGATTGACGTAAAGTACGACGAATCCTGCTTCGGCATAAAGTTGCATTTCAGCTGAAAAGCGGTCGCCGTAATTCGCAAATGGCCCACCATGGATTTCCAAGATGAGCGGATACTTTTTGGCTGGGTCAAAGTCGGGCGGTGTCACGACCCACGCTTGAATCGATTGTTGATCGAACGATGATGGAAAACGGATCTCTCGTACGTTTCCCAATTTTTTGTGCCCGAAGAGGGCTTGGTTCAGATGCGTCAAGCGGCGAGCTGGCTGACCGATCGATACGGCTGCCACGTCCGCAGGGCGGCTGGGTCGGGTTTGGGTAAAGGCAATTCGTCCGTGCTTGCTGACAGAGAAGGAGCCACTTGCATAAGGTCGACCGAGAATCGTACCCCCGATATCTTTGGCAATTGTTTTCTGTTGTCCGGCGAGCGTGATGTAACCAAGCTTCGTGTTGCCCTCATCATCGTAAAGGAAATAGATTCCCCGACCGTCGTTGGCGAAGGTAGGCGATCGCACGCTACGATCAAATGCTTTGGTGATTCGACGCGAATGACGTGTGTCCAAATCCATCAAATAAAGATCGGATTTTTGAAATCCCAGCTCCCGGTCGTCATAGCCTAGGTAGGCGATTGTGCGACCATCTGGCGAAATAGATGGCTCTTTGTCAGGGCCATTGCGATCGGTCAATTGTCGCATCTTGGCGTCCGCGACCGAAACTTCGTAAAGTTCACTCTCCATTGGATCCAACTGCCAATCGGTTTGGCGATTGGCTGCGAAGATGATGCTTTGGCTGTCAGGTGACCAAGCGATTGTGCCGTTGTGATGGTAGGGCCCGAAGGTGATTTGTCGCAAGGCGCCACCTTCTGTCGAGACCAGAAACAGCTGGTCGTATTCGTTTTCAAGGTAGCCGAATCCGTCGGAGCGATAAGTCAGTTTCTCGATCACCTTGGGGCTTGCAGCCCAATTCGCGCCCGCTGGTGGTTCTGGCAATTTAACCCAGGACTCCGTCTGGTATGCAACCGGTATCACGAGGGCAATCCATTTTCCGTCAGGCGAAACGCTGATGCTGCCCGGTTTGCGCGTCAGTTGAGTTAATCGAGTTGTTTGTCCGGTGTCCATGTAACGCAAGTAAAGTTGCGGCGATCCGTCCTCATTCGAAACGTAAACCAATCGGTTGCCATCGCTGATCCAACGAGGGCGACTTTGTGAAGCATCGCCTCGCGTCACGGGGCGGTGGTTCTTGCCGTCGAAGCCAACAGACCACAGGCTTGACCGGCTTGAATCAGTCATGACATCCATGAAATTTCGTGTGTAGACGATTGTCGATCCATCAGGCGAAACCTGTGGATCCGTTGCCCATGTCAGTTTGAAGACGTCCATGGGTTGGAAGCGTTGCTGAGCTTCACGTTGTGTTTCGGCTGTTGGCTCCGCCTGTGTGCTTGTGACGATCGCCTGGATCATCAAAAAGACAACGAAGACTTTTTGCCCTCGGCAAAAGAGAGGTAGTAGGCGTGGATGCATGCGGATGCTCCCAAGCAGGGTGAGCGGGACGAGCTGATCGTCGTCGGATTCGATTGCTGACCGACGATTCGATCACGTCAGCTTACATTTCTCAAATGGTGTGGTGCAAGCCGTGGTTGATAGCAGGTTGCATTCCCGCGCCGGGGAAACTGCTGGGAGAAGCAGGGTTGGAGGGGGCACTCTCGTGTTTTGTCAGGATGATCTTGGCCAGCAATTTGCGTTTTCCAATTGTTGCAGTGCAGGGAGATGAAGGTCGATTGACCGATAATCTCATGCGATCGACTCAGACAGCAATGGATGACGCTTCGAGCCCGCCAGTGAATCAATCGCAGAGCGAATGGCCGGACAAGCTGCAATTTCTTTGGCTATTGAAGGATGTCTGACGCACTTGGCACGCCAGAAATCGGGTTTCATGTCGCCTGCAAAACTCGCACACCTACGCAGCGACAGGTGCGATGTTTGTCGAAAGGGATCGGTGTCCAGTTCTAAGTTTTGGGACGGAATTTTTGCTTCCACGCGGGAGACATTTCTCGCATGTCGGTGTTCTCACCGTATCGCTCCTGCAGTTCCACAAGTTGTTGCTTTAGTTGCTTGATCACCTCGGCATACTCGGGCGACTCGTACTGATTGCTAAGTTCGTCAGGATCTTTTTCAAGATCGTAGAATTCCCATTCTCCGAATTGATAGAAGTTGATCAATTTATAACGGTTGGTGCGAATCCCGTTGTGCTTCGCCACCATATGCACACTTGGGTATTCGTGATAGTGGTAATAGATGCTGTCTCGCCAATCGTCTGGTGTCGCTCCTTTCAGAATTGGAACGATCGATTGGCCTTGCATGTCATCAGGGATTTCGGCATCCGCCAGCTCTAAAAACGTTTCTGCATAATCGAGATTTTGGACAAGATCGGTGTTGATCGATCCGGGTTTCGTTTGTCCGGGCCATTTGACAATTAACGGCATCAGTAGCGATTCTTCGTACATCCATCGTTTGTCGTACCAGCCATGGTCCCCCAGATAGAAGCCCTGGTCGGACGAATAGATGACAAGGGTGTTTTCATCCAGTCCATTTTCCTTGAGGTAGGCCATCAGTCGGCCAACGCTCTCGTCAACTCCTTTGATGCAACGCAAGTAATTCTTGATGTAACGCTGGTACTTCCATCGGACTAATTCGTCACCCTTAAGATTTGCATCGCGAAATTTTTGATTCTTAGGGCCATAGGCTGCGTCCCAGGTCGCCCGTTGCTGTTGAGTCATGCGTTGTAGATTTCGGAAACCCGAGCGATCCACCGATTTTCCCGCAGCCGGATCAAAGTTGTTGTCAGGCTCCAAGAATAAGTCGAATACCAGGTTGAGGTGGCCGTCAATTTCCATCTCCTGATGACGGGATGGACTTGCATTGTCCTTCCAGTCATCGAAGAGTGTAGACGGTTCTGGGATTTGTAGGTTGTCGTAGAGCGACAGATGTCGTAAGGCAGGCATCCAAGTTCGGTGAGGTGCTTTGTGCTGACACATCAGCATGAATGGCTTGTCGGGGTCGCGTTGGTTTTTTAACCAGTCGATCGCATCTTCCGTGACCAAGTCCGTGCAATAACCCTCGACTTGTTCCCGTCCCTGTTGAGTTAGAAAAACCGGGTTGTAGTAATCGCCTTGTCCTGGCAGCACTCGCCAATAGTCGAAACCCTGTGGATCCGACTTGAGATGCCATTTGCCAATCATGGCCGTTTGATAGCCGACTTGCCGAAGCAGCTTGGGAAATGTCTGTTGGTTCCCGTCGAACCGATTTCCGTTGTGCATGAAACCATTAATGTGACTGTGTTTACCGGTTTGAATCACCGCTCGGCTCGGTCCACAGATTGAATTCGTGCAAAAACTGTTGCGAAACAGCATGCCTTCACGGGCCAATTGGTCGATGTTCGGAGTGGGATTCACTTGCTGGAGCCAACCGCCGTAGGCGCCAATCGCGTGCGGAGCGTGGTCATCCGTGAAAATGAACAGAATGTTGGGGCGATCGGCCGACACGGCAGTCGGTAAACCCACCGAGAGTGGGACGATTATCAATGCAAGTAGCGAATAAGCCGTGGAGCGAAGATTCACGTCGCGAGTCCTTCGATGAATTGGAAATCAAGGGTTATGGGCCAGACTTCGGCTATCTCGTCCAATTGTAGTCGCTCACCTGCCCGCGTGCACCTCTTCACCTCTCTTTCGGGACCAATCGTACTTGAACGTCCGAATCACTCCACCCAAGGGCGGCGGGTTTGCCGTGAAGAAAACAACTTAATATTTTCCGTTTGATTTGTCCGCTTGTGGGCCATCGTCAGCTTAGCAATCCGTCAATTCGAGGCCCAGCGGCTTTGCCCACGCACGCAGCTCTTCTCGGGTCATCTTGCTGGCAGCCAACACCAGCCGATTGTCAGCGGCTGCACCGAAAACCATTGCGTGATTAGGCCCATGCCATCGAAAGAGGGGCGCGGTTACTGAGTCGAAAGAGGGGCCGTTGTTGAAACATTGACGACCCTCGGCTGTCCATTCACCTGTGATCTCCAGCTTCCAACCGGAAAGGGCATTGAGCACACCCAGATTCGTTTGATAGTCTTGGTAGGGCAGGTGACAGTTGAACAGTACATCGTGCAGGACTTGAGCCAGTTTGCCAGCGATTTTGCTCGCCGATCGCACGGCCTCTGCCAAGTGACGAAAACCGAAAATCTGAATCGCAATCGGATTGAATCCACCCGGCTCTGCGATGGTCAATGAAAGGTCGCAGGTGTCATCCCATTCAATGGACAATCGTCCTTCCTTATTCATGAAGACATCAACGTGGTCATTCAGCTCAAGCGCCAAAAATATATCTTCAAACAGTTTTTTGCGTGTCGTTAAGTCTTTGCGAGCTGGTGCCGATTTGAGCAGCAAGATTCCCACAAAGGGTTGATTCTCGTTGTTATGTGGCCGAATTCCAGCCTGAATGCTCAATTCGGATGTCACCGATTCTGGTTTTGACTCATTGAAATACCACTCAAATTGCATGAACTCGATTTGCGGAAATCGAGTTTGGATTTCCACATAGTTGAGTGGCTCCTCGCTCCGCTTGGGAAGCATGGCGTGAGTAAGGGCTACTTCGGTGGCATCGAGACCGAAAACAGGCAGTAGCTGAGGGAGACCAAAAACAAAAATCTCGGCCTCGCCCCGTAAATCAGAATACGACTCGAAGAATTCACACGGGATGGTTGCCGCCTGAGGACTTATTTGAGCGATGATAGAGCCGATAAGTTTTTCGCTTCTTAGTAATGCCAGTTCACGCATTGAAAAGTTCCGATGAATGATGTTTCGTCTTTTCGAGATCGATTCGCATCAGGAAGGAGTGTGTTGGACAAGCTGCCGTGTCTGTCTGCCCCCGTAGCCAGAGATGGGCGTGGTCATTTAAATCCCTTGGTCTTGCTAGCTGAATGTGTTGGCTGTCGCCTCTCAATTCAATCGGAGGGCAAAAGCAGTCTTGGCTTTGATCCTAACTCTATGGCAGAATGGGCCGCCAACGTGGATTGATAAAGAATAGCGTCGAATGATGCTGGCGAAAATGATGGGAAAGGAGCCCGAGCGATGAGATCGAAAATAGGCGTATGTTTAGCAGCGGTGGTCGCCCAAGTAATCTGTACAGGCAATTTAATGGGGCGGGCTCCCGAGCTAGATCCGTTGCAAGGGAAATGGCAAGTTGTTGAATTAGTGATTGATGGAAGTGTCATTCCACCGGAGCAGATTCGATATAAGCTTCCGTCAGGTGGGGAAATTGACATCATTGATAACGCTTTTATTTTTAAATCGCCCTCGGATGGCCAGCAACACGCGAGGACATTCCAGCTGGATGCAACGCGTTTTCCGAAGCAGATTTATTTGACGTCTGACGCAGGGCCAGTCCAGGGGATTTACGAAGTCCGAGGCGGACAATTGTTGGTTTGCACCAGTGATCCATTACGTCCGGGTGTACCCACAGAATTTGCAGCGACCAAAGGAACGGGGCGGATGTTGATGGTGATGGGACGTCCTGAGGAGGTTGCGAAAGTGGCAGGCGGCCCGACTACTGCAGTAGCAGCCACGCCCGTGGCGTCGGCAAAGCCGAGCATCACTTTACCGGCTCCCCCGGCATCCGGCGTTATCCAGCCACCGGCTGCCGTGCCGAATTCGTCCGTATCAACATCGATCGTCAATGCGGTTCCGCCTCCGCTACGAGTGATCACCGATTCGGAGTTGGCACAGAAGCTGGTCGGCATGTGGAAACATGTTGATGGAGAGGGTGTGTTGTACGTGACGCTGAATGCGAACGGATCATTTACGACGCAGCGTGAGTTCCAAGATACCCAGACGTTTAATCGAGTGTTCACGAATACGTTTGTTTCAGTGGGCAACTGGCGTGTTGCGAAGGGCGCGTTGGTGCTGCAGATCAAATCGTCTTGGCGACCGGAACGCGTGAATCAAATGATTACGGTACAAGTCCGTTCGATTAACGCGCGAGAAGTCGTCTACGTTGACCAACTTGGACGTTCAAGTCGCGATGTTCGCGTCCAATGAGCCGGTGAGGTTTATCATTCGTGTCGCAACGCTTCGATTGGATCCATCTGAGCGGCACGAATTGCTGGATAGATGCCAAAGATGACACCGATGATGACGGCAATTCCAAACGCCAAAGGGATGGACATCGGTACGATGATCGGTTCCATGTCGCGGACGACAGAGGGCAAGCTGGCGATCAGCTTGGGGAAGTACTTCGTCGCGCCTTCACGAAGCAGGAACACTCCAGGTTTGACTGAGTAGCCAAGCACGATCCCCATGATTCCACCAAGCGCTGAGAGCACAATGGTTTCGACGAGAAATTGTCGGATGATGTCGGCTCGTTTGGCTCCTAGGGCACGTCGCACGCCAATCTCACGTGTTCTTTCGGTGACGGTGGCGAGCATGATATTCATAATGCCAATACCGCCCACGATAAGTGAGACCCCTGCGATAACACCCATGAAGACAATGAACATGATTCGCGTGTTCCTTGCTTGGTCGAGCAGTTCTTTCGGGACGATGATCAAGGTGTCACCGGCCCGTTCATGAGTACCTGCCAGGGTTTGTTTCACCAGTTCTGCAGTTCGCATTACATTGTCAACGTCGTCTACGCGCAATGTGATCTGGTTCAGCTCGATCTTTTCCCCTTCTCGAGAACCACTGCGACTCACCACGATGGTGTCGCCAATCCGTTTGCGCATGGTGCTGATCGGGATGTAGACATCGCTGGAGAAGTCCTGTGCTTCCAGCGACCCGCCGATTGCGGCGGTTGCGTTTCGGTGTTTTAGAATCCCAACGATCCGATAGTAGTCGTCGTGTTCTTGAACGTAGATCGTCCGATCGAGCGGGTCTTCATAGGGAAACAGTTGATTGGCAACATTGGCGGCTAAAACGCAGTGGTTCTTACCTGACGTCAGGTCGGCATCGCTGATGAAATGGCCGCGGTCCACCTCCAAACGGGTCACATCGGCGTATTCCGGGGTACAGCCCACGAGTCGGCCATCAATTTTTCGATCTCGGAAACGAATTTCCCGCCGCATTTCACGGATGGGAATGGCTCCTCGAATCGTGGGGATCGTTTCCACCAGCAGGTCAAAATCGCTTCGCAATAGACCGTAGGGCAGAATGAAACTGTTGCCTTCTGTTTGCGGATTGACCGGCTTGCGAGATCGCACAATGATGTTGTCCGCACCGAGCCCTTGGATCTGTTTTTGGGCTTGGACACTGATTCCTTCGCCAATCGCTAACAGGCAAATGACTGCCCAAACGCCGATGCAAATACCGACCATTGTTAATAATGATCGCATCGGATGGAGCAGGAGGCTCTTCACGCCGAGTTGGAATGTGCGAAGCCAGAGTCTCATGGGAAAGTGGCTGTTTTCTTCGAGGGCTTAGCCGGGCTGGAATGGAATCCAGATGGGCTGTCGTGGTTGCGGTTACGAACTCACTTTAGTTGTGGCGGAATCTTGGGATTGCTCGATGGCAGTGGACTTCGTTTCGGGCGAGCCGATCTTGGATTTGTCGGCACTGTTGCCCTGAGCACTGTTGCCCTGAGCACTGTTGCCCTGAGCACTGTTGCCCTGAGCACTGTTGCCCTGAGCACTGTTGCCCTGAGCACTGTTGCCCTGAGCACTGTTGCCCTGAGCACT
>JAQWSU010000039.1 GCA_029243025.1 Pirellulaceae bacterium
AATGTCCAGTTTGCCATCTCGGCATTCAAATTGCCATCAGGCCGTCACGGCGGCGGTAGATGCGACTGCGACAATCTGGGTCGCGAGAACCCAGTTCGATGTCGCGCCGGCTGCTAACCAACTTCAAGAAAGTTCGAGGAGCGTTGGTTACCTCCGAGTCACCGTGGAGGTCTCGAACTTTTGCAAAGCATTGCTGGTTCACGACTTCGGGAATGGGGTCGCGCGCGCGTCGTTACGAAGAGCGTTTGGAAAGGGGAGCCTTTTAAAACGGATGCCCATTCCCGCATCCCGCAAACGTGTTAACCAGGCCGAAGCAAACGCTTCGGCCTTTTTGCGTTTGAGCCCCGGATTTCCGGGCTATCTATCAAGACTCGCGGCGATTCTCGCTTGTAGCGTCTCGAAAGGCCCCAGCTTCGAGAAAGCCCTTTCTCGCTCGCCACCCCGGATGAGACAAAGCACCCTCTCTCTTTCTCTGGGTTAATACTGACACTCTGGTTAACACTCTGCGCGCGAAAGCGCAACATCGAGAGTTTGCCGTCGCAAAAGGTACAGAGAGTTCGAGAGTTTTTATACTGGTTTCCGCTGCGAGACAAATGGTCTCAAGCTCTCTGGCCGACTGAAGCGACGAGATTTGCCGTGGACAAGACATTGCGAACTTTTGATTCTCACGAAGAAGCTGAGAGCCCACTCGACCGTCTCTGATCTCGCGCCTTCACTAGGTTAAATTCGAGTGATATCACGGTTCGCTTCCCAGGATAACAGGCCAACTTCGCTGAATCGCTGGCCGCAACCCGGTGATTTTGGACGTTATGCCGTAAATCAAAATGGGCTCCACCTATCGTTTTATCGTCGAACCGCGCGAGCCATCACCGATCCTTGAGTGGTTCCGGGAGTCTGCTTTTCCTTTAGTTGCCCGTCGTAGTTCGACTTGGCTTTTTCATCGAGCAGGCAAACCCGTGCGGCTGAAACTTCGTTAAGCAATCGCTCGGCCAGTTCAGCATCAGGTCCGGATTGATACTTATTTGGGTTACTAGGTTCTTCAGGGTGTTCAGGTCGATCGCGTTTAGTACTGTCATTATTCATCTGTCCTTTCGTTGTTAGGTGGTCTACCTCTACTTCGAGTCGACCGTATTTGGATCTCGCAGCCGATCGCCTCGGCAAGCTGTTCGCAGGACTCGACGGAAAGCCCCGCCTCGCCGTTCCGGAACCGGCGTAGTGCCCGTAGGTCTAATCCGGAGTCACGAGCAGTGTGCGAGAGATTGGCGACATTTTTTAGTCGCATCCTCAATTGCTTGAAGGTGTTTAGTTGTTTTGTGCTCATGTCAGTTAGACGTATTGCGAGGGTAAAAGTCCCCTCGTTCTTGGGGACTGTTTAGGTTTTTTTACGGGGACAATGGAGGGTAGGAGGGCCACGTGAATTACAGTCTGATGACATAGATTCAGTACAAAAACGGGCTTTTCCGCCTCGGGCGGGCCCCCCGAAGCGTGGCCCGAAAATATTGTTAGAGCTCCCCCCATGGGCTCCTGAGAGCCGTTTTAAGCGATTCGTGAATTTCGAAAGACTCTGTGAAACAAGGGGTTTCTTATCAGGGCGAGTACATAGGCATCGGTAGAGGTGCGATTGGACGTTGGCGGGTCCAGGTGGTTTTGAGCGGGCGAGTCGGAATCAGTCCTGGAGTTTCCTGCGACTTTGATGGCTCTCGGTTCTCTCTGTGTAAATGGGGCACCTGGGGGGTCTGCGCGTATTGATGCCGACCCACAGTACTGTTATCGTTGGGGCAGTTGAAGGCGTAGAGTATCACCGAGAATTTGAGACATCATCATAGCCAGACTGTCTTTCCTTTCAATTGGCGTCGTTCTCATTGTTGGGATGGCAGGCAATGTCCAGGCATCGTTAGAGCAATCTCAGCGGCTATGAAGATTTCTTTAGTGCCCTCCCCCGAACAGGCCAAAATGGTAAACCCAATTAAGGATCGATCCGGCAATGTAGCCAGAGCTATAGACAGTGCTATTGGAGGTTGCATCCGGGACATCCAGCGAAATATCGGAGTATGGCATAGGCTGAACTCCTCATATACATATTCTCAATTGAGGAATTTGGAATATGGCGAGTTTTTAAAGATGATGATGAATTGTGCCGCGGAAGCCTCTGGAATGCACCATGAAACACGGTCGCATGGCACCATCGAGAGAAATGCTTATAAAGTTGGCGTAAAGGGAATGAAGGGCGTTGCCAAACACGGGCTGGATCACTTTGGAAAGGGCGTGAGATTAGTATCAGTTCCGACGCCGATAGCGCATTCGATCTCGTTGGTATCGGTGGGTGGAATAGGAGCCGCGATAGGGCCATGGGTGACTGCCGCCACCATCCTTTGGGAGTATAGCGGCGATATCAACCCACAAAATTTACACGACCTAATTGGTAATAATAGTTACAAGTGCAACTGCGGAGCCAATCACGGATCTGAACCGACCGATTGCGACAGTGTCATTCGATGGATAATCGATCGCAAAGATTACGATCTCATCTGCACAGCGACATCGATATTTCTGGCTGGCATTCCTAAATTGGTGAAATTTGGGTACCGTTTCTCCCGGAAGCAGGTGAAAAAAGTCAGATGGGTTCCTGACGGGACGGCAGTTTACGCCTCTCCCGGGATCGGGGCATCTTGGAATCCTGATACTGATAAATGTGAGTCATGCGGGGAACCCTTTAAAGACCGTTCATTAATTGGAATGAAAGGACAGAGGCACCACTGTCGACTGTGCGGCTTTTGTTGCTGCAGTAAATGTTGCTCCTACAAGGGGCCTGTCAAAGATCCTCTAAAGTGTGGAGAGCAAAAACGGCAAGGCGGTGTAAGCAATCAAACGAAACCCAGTAATGAACGCATATGCATTTCGTGTTTGGCAGACATGAGAAAGCACCGACAGGGGCTCCAGGGGTATCAAACCGGACCCAAAAGAATGTCGCGGTACCTTGTGGACAATGCTATGCCGATGAAGAATTCCGCTGCCGGTTGCAATCGAGCGGCGGCCGCGATTTATGTTTTAGCCAGGGGGGATGTAAAAAAAATGCTGGCTTCTCTTATCGCGACCGATGGACACACGGCAGTTGCTCGGTGGGCAAAGATATAAGCGCACGTCACTCCATGCTGCCCTTTCCCCTATTCTTGACCTCCCCCCCCCTTAAACGATGCCCCATTTAGAGCGAGACTCTTCGGCCAGCGATTTCCTTGAGC
Source organism: Pirellulaceae bacterium (assembly GCA_029243025.1). Classification (NCBI taxonomy): domain Bacteria; kingdom Pseudomonadati; phylum Planctomycetota; class Planctomycetia; order Pirellulales; family Pirellulaceae; species Pirellulaceae bacterium. The sequence continues at coordinate 3,240 of JAQWSU010000039.1, forward strand.
AGGCCAACGTTGAATTTGAGCAACAAATGTCGGCCATGGTTTTCCTTTCGTCTGTCGTGTTGGGCTTTGGCGGGCGTCCTGTCGCTGTGCCTTGAACGTGGAGTCGGTCAACCTGCGGTAGGCTGTACGCACTGAAATGCCGGCGAGAGAGGCCGCATTCTCGATGTGGTACCCAGAAGCACGAGTGGGGGACTGGTCCCGGACCGGTCATTTAATCGAAGAGTGGTAAACCATTTTCCGTCTAGTACCTGAACGCAGCACTCTCGAGAATCGCCCGGCAATTAAACGCAACGTTGCCCGTCGATGTGAATCTTTCACTTGCCGCCCCCATGCTTCGACACACGGTACTAAAGATCGCTGCAGATGCGAAGCACACTTGCCTGGCCCTGGATATGGCCGGCCATGGTTTCTCGAGGAAGCTGGCAGAGACGTGACCAAGAAAGCTGTTGAGGACTCGTGCTTCAAAGTCCAGAATGCTCTGAGGAACAGCACGGCTATGCCGCACACAACGCAAAGCCCAGTAGCTTGTCTGTTCGTGTTCGTTCGAGTTTTACTTTCGTTTTCTTTTGTCAACGTACGTTCGCGTCGTAGTAACCCGATACGAGAGGTTTTTGGTTTGTCGCGCGGCTCCGATATTCGTGTTTCCGGTTGCTACTTCAATGGAATCTCGGCGCCCTCGTTCTTGGACTTCTGGTAGATCCCCGACATCGCGTTATACGTCTTGCGCAGCTTGGCGATCCATACTTCGAAGTGTTTGCTGTTGTGTTCATCGCAACTGGCGATCAGAACCTTGATCCCCCAACTGCTCCAGTTGTAGTTCTTTCGTGCGTGCAGATAAAGATGTAGTCCTTGGCTGCTCCACGCTTGTCTTGTGCACGTGGTAGAACTTGTGAATGGTGGTGATCTCCTCCCGCATCAGCGGATTGCCTGTTTCGGCGTTCGTCACTGCGATCATCGTGGATAGGTTCGACTTCTTCAGTATTACGCCGCCAAACACCTTGTTGCTATTGCGAACGCTTGCTGAGTGAGCGGCACGGTTTCTTTTTTAACGACCGTGAGCAAGCGATCGATGAACTGAAGTTTTTCCTTGGTGAGCTTGGTGAGATCGGCCTCGGTGGGAATGTCCATCGCGGGCAAATCGGCATGGCCTTCTACGTCCGTCGACAACGTGTGATTTAGTTCTGTCGTTGCACAGTTCCTTCGAGAGTTCGGTCCGTCGCTTTAGCCGGACCTTTTTTTATGAAGGATCCGATCGTTCGGGTAATGAAACCGCCGCTTTGGAAAAGAGCGACATTCAAGTTGATAAACCTTTGAAACAGCCAATCACCGAGCTTAGTGTGGAATTTGACGAGGCGAACTCGAGATTGAAAAAGTTGCATCCTTGAATGAACAGCTTGGAGTAGAAACCGTGAAAAACCTAACTTGGAAAACCTACCTCTGGATGATGTGCCTCAGCCTGCTCATTTCGTCAGCCGATGCAACAGTGATCGTTATCGATGATTTTGAAGACGGCACGGTCGCTTTGCAAGCAACGAACACCTCAAGATATGTTGAATTTAACCAACAGGCCACTCCATCCGCGATTGGTGGCTATCGAAACGGCAGAGTTGTGTTGAAGAGCGAGTATCTTTCCGCTGCGGCAAACAGTAATCCGATCCCGGGTGTCATGGCCTTTTCTTCCGGATCTCAAAGCCTTGCACAATTTGTATTGAGATACGCCGGCAAGGATTATGAGGGCCTGAAGGGAATCGATCTAAGTGATGGCGGCACCAACCAAGTCATCAATGTTGACTTTACCTCGGCCGACTTTGGAGCGCAAACCAGTATTATCCTTTTTGACATCGATGAACACTATGCCCGCATCGAGCAAGACCTTTCGAGTGGACCGGGCGTCGTCAGCTTCAAGCTTTCCGAATTCGCTACCGAAGGTGTCGACGTGACGGCGATCGATGTAATTGACTTCATTATCGACGGTGAAGAGAGTGGTGACTACGTCATCGACAGGATCTATGCGACGGTCCCGGAACCAGGCACGATCGCAATCTGGGATCTTTTGGGAGTCGGGATGGCCTTCTACATTCGTCGAAAACGTGTGTAGTTTTGCTTTCGAACTATTCCTTCAAGATAGCGGTCCGCCTATGGCGGACCTTTTTCTGCGCCATGACTTGTTGAGGGAGCACCCCAACCATCTCCCCCTCATGGGAAGGTCGAACGGTAATTTTGCTTGCGATTAGATGTGATGATGCATCCCTACTGGTTTTGTGCGATGCGACTTCCAAACAGCGAATTTCTGCTTGTTGTGGTACGCTCTAGATCGGCGTGGAGAATATACAGGAAATGACAAATGAATTGCGGATGTTGCCGGAAAAACTAAGCCGCATTTCGTTTCGATCCCTTCGCGTTCACAGAATCGAATCGGTCGGGTGAAAACTGATCTCTCCCAACTCTTTAGGAAAACATGACTGCGATGCGATGTTCGATTGTTTGTTTGATTGTTGTTTTCCTCCTTGTCGGTTGGGACACTCTTAGAGCCTCCGCAAACGAACCACTCCATGTTGGGGACAAGAGCGTGCGGACGATCGCCTTCCCTGGAGCGGAGGGATACGGACGATTTGCTCAGGGTGGTCGAGGGGGCGATGTCTATATCGTCACCAACCTGCAGGATGATGGGAAAGGTTCCCTGCGATATGGCATCGAAAATCAATCGGGGCCACGAACCATTGTGTTTGCTTTATCAGGCACCATCGCACTGAAGTCTGAACTAAGAATTACGCAATCTCATCTGACCATTGCCGGTCAAACTGCTCCCGGTGATGGTATTTGTATCAGGGATCACGGACTCAAGTTGAAGGAAGTTCGGGACATCATCATGAGGTACATCAGGATCAGGATGGGAGATCAAAACAAAGGTTCTTCCAGCGGTGGTGATTGCATCACCAGTTCAAACATCTCTGACGTTGTTTTTGATCATATTTCTGCCGGATGGGGTATCGATGCGATCCATGACAATCGCGAGGGAGGCAATTTCACGCTGCAATGGTCGATTTATGGGGAAACGTTGCACGACACCATTCATTATGAAGGGGCGCCTCATTCAAAGCTGGGCTCTTTCCGAGAAACAACGAAAAATATAAGCCTTCATCACAATTTGCTTCACTCAACTCATGACCGACATCCAAGCATGGGAGGTGGATATGACACGCCGGCCGATATGGTTATCGATTTTCGTAATAACCTGATTTACAACTCGGGTGGGCAAACCAACTTGGGAAGTGGTCGCCGAAACGTAATTAATAATTTTTATAAAAATGGACCGGAGACGAAAGCGAATAAGCTGCCAATCAGGATTAAAGCAAAGTCGGGCAAGGGACCGAATCCAACCGGATTTGCATCGGGTAATCTCTTTACCTGGAATCAGGATTGGACGGATGACAATTACTCAGCAATCCAATATGAACAAGACGGTGACAAGTATCTAAGCACCAACCAGGCAGTATGGGAACTGCCGGGTGAACTGGTTTTGGGTGCTGATAAACCTGTGACCGATTCGGCTGAAGAGGCGTATCACAAAGTCCTCCGATATGCCGGCGCATCGGACAGTCGGGATGCGTGTGATGAACGCATCGTAAAAGAGGTGAAAACAGCTACCGGACGGATCCCCGACTCTCAGCAGGAAGTGGGTGGATGGCCTACGTTAAAATCGCTGCCTGCACCAAGGGACGTGGACCAAGATGGGATGGCTGATGCTTGGGAAACAGCAAATGGACTCAATCCAAATGATGCTGAGGACAGGAACGAGGACCGGGACGCGGATGGATTCACCAATCTTGAAGAGTACATGAATAGCCTTGTAAAAATTCCCCGATAAGAGATGCTTCGCGGAGCAGGCTCGGATTGAGCGGTCAGACTGAAAAGCGACTCGCTATCAAGCCTTGTGGATGTCTCAGCACAAAAAAGGCACCTTTTTCAACGCAGGGGAATTCGTGAGATCGGCAGCTAGCTGGTGGCCATTTATTGCGCTCGGCCGTTGCCATGCGTGCAGGCGTGTTGCTCTTTCACCCTTCGGTCGATTTCCGCTCGTGGGTGGCTTCGCCGATTTTTCTGGAAAGTGCAGTTTCTAAAGGATTGGCGTTCAATGCACGAAGGAGCAAAATGTCGCTGCTCGTGATTTCCTTAACGCCCAATAGCCTGGAACCGTCGAGTAAACTATCACGATGGCAAAAAGAAAGCCGAAAAACCGGCTCAAAAAAATCAACTCGCAACTGGAAGTACAGAATGATGAAACGTAGACACTTGCTAATGGCTGGAACTGCTCTCGCCTTGACGCCACTCAGAAACGTGACGCCTGCTCACGCATCTCCCGCTGAACAGAAAGCGAAGAAGGGGGAGCGATTTGATTCCATCAAAGCTCTCACGTTTGATGTTTTTGGCACCGTCGTTGACTGGCGTTCGTCAATCATCCGAGAGGGGCAGTTGTTGTCGCAAGAGAAGTCGCTCGAGGTGGATTGGCCTAAATTTGCCGACCGCTGGAGGGATGGTTACATGCCAGTCATGCAGCGCGTACGAGAGGGGCAATTGCCATATTCCAAGATTGACGTCCTGCATCGCCTGATACTGGACGGCCTCATCAAAGATTTTGGGCTCGAGGGACTTTCTCCCAGCGAAGTGGATCACCTGAATCGTGTTTGGCATCGTCTTATGCCTTGGCCGGACTCCGTGCCAGGGCTGAATCGTCTTCGTGGGCGTTTTGTCGTTTCAAGTCTTTCGAATGGTAACGTATCGCTACTTGTCAACATGGCAAAGAATGCTGGGATACCGTGGGACTGCGTCCTTTCCGCCGAACTCACTGGACATTACAAACCTGACAAAGAAGTCTATGTGAAAGCAGCCGATCTGCTTGGATTAGAGCCAAGTGAGGTCATGATGGTTGCTGCTCATCCGATCGATCTTCGCGCGGCTGCCAAAGTTGGATATCGAACTGCTCTCGTGCTTCGACCTTTGGAACGCGGTCCGGATCGTGGCCTTTATTTCGAGCCGGATCCAAGTGAATTCGACTTAACGGTGAATGACTTCTGGGATCTAGCCAAGCAATTGGGGGCCTGATCAAAACCAATCGCTGTTCTGGCCGCCAGTCAATTCGGACGAGTCGCCTTGCTGGTCGGTCAAGGCTCTTGAATGGTAGGCCACTGTTGAATGACGTCGCCGAGTTTCACGTCATCGTTGACGCGAACGGTTGATGAAAATCGCATCCACGGCAGCCGCGATGGGTGATCGATAGGCGCCGGAACTAAACGCTGCCACCAAATCACCAGAATCAAACTCGCCATCGCCGTTCCAGTCGCCTTCGGCCCAGCCCGAGTTCGAGGCGATGCCATCTTCATACTCGTTGTTTTGCCATATCAAGACGAGATCGCTGGAGTCGAATACGCCGTCTAGATTGGTATCACCCAGATTTGTTCGCAACACGTTGTGTATCAGAAAGTTCCGGTCCTGATCGTCGACCCGCTCGTCGACGTTGAGATCGAATTGCGGTTCAGGGCTAACCGCCTGAATCGCAGCGGACAAGAGATCGATGTCGGCAGCGTCAATGCGTCCACTGTTGTTGATGTCAGCTGAGATGGGCGGCCCGTTACCTGGCGTTCCTCCGACCAGCAGGCTCGATCGCCAACCCTCGGCAAGACTCCACTGGCCAAGGTCTAGGGCGTGTGCATTGACGACCTGCAGTGAATATCCGCCGCCGTCAGTGGTCACGTCCCACGAGTCTTCGTATGAGAATTGCTGAATCGTTTGATCGCTCGAGACCAAGGTGATCGTTTCACCACGATTGCTCAACTGTCCGGTCCACTGTCCGGCCACCGGCAATCCTGAACCATAGCGAGTCTCGAAGGCTGCCAAGTCTTCGACCACTAGCACACGATCTCCTGGGGCAAGTTCGTTGATCAAACTTCCCGAAAAATCAAAACTCACACCTTGACTGTTGTCCGTGTTCCTGACGAACCGAATATCTTTCAAGTTGATCGATTGCTTACCTGGATTGACGATTTCGATGTACTCGAAATCATCATCGTTGTTGAATCCGGCTGACTGCTCAGAGGCCGAGGGAGCGGCCGGATGATACATGATCTCATCGATTCGTAATGGGTTTTTCCGAGTGAAAGTCGCTTCCGCGAGCGCGCTCCACTCACCCTTGGAGAATGCTCTGGCCTGTACCGTCGATGTTGCTTCGAGACGCAGAGGCTCGGAATACAACTCGGCCGACTTGGATAAGGACGATTCTTTCAAAACACCACCTTCCAACACCGGCGCAATCAAAAAATCTCGGCTTCCAGACCTTGAGTTGAGTCCGTGGATTGCGAGCACATTGCCCTTTGGTTTTAGGATGGGAAGGTGTGAGGTTAAGTTCAAAACGGTATCAGTCGGCTCTCGACGCACATCGACCTCTGCCCTCGATTCGAAGGACAGATCGTCGGGAGCATTGTTGCGTGCAACTTCGATTCCATTGAGATAGGCAACAAAACCATCGTCAACGTCTAGCTGCAATCTTAGGCGATCGGTTTGCGCGATATCGTCCGCATCGAACTCGACTCGAGCGTAAACCGTGGCGTTTTGTCGATACATGTTTTCGGAAACATTGGTGGAAAAATAGTCAACCAGTCGAGAGCCGAAGCCAATCGGTCCGGTGACGTTTGGCCACTCTGAATCGTCGAAATCGGTGGCTGTCCAGGATTGCCCCAACGATTCGTTGGCGGGCACATGGAATCGGGTTGAATTGCCAAATTGCACCCAGGGTGTCCAGCTAATGCCTTCGGGGCCAGAGCGAGGGTCGCTGCCGTCGGCGGTGAAATAGACCGTCGTGCCATCCGCTCCAGCGATGCTCAGCTGGTCTCCGATGCCGACCTCGCCACCGTGTTGTTCGAATCCGTTGACTTCAAATATCGGAGCGTCGACGTGAGGATAGAGCCCGTGACTTCTCATCTGGTCGAGCACAATGTCAGTGCGGAACGGAAAGTAATTCTCCAGCATATTATCGACCGCTGGTTGCCAATGCTCGCTGGGTGTGAACTGCGGGCCCAGCCAATCGCCCCATCGAGCTGATTCAGCAACCACGGCGTCTTTGATCTGGTCGGCAAGTGTTGACCAAAGCTCGGCAGCTGCCCGGGGAGTGTAAATGCCGTCATGAAACAAATGACGTTGGACGCGGTCGGCAAAACGCAGACGATACTCAGCATTTTGACGCAACGCCATATCGATGACACCGGGTGAATCGGTCCACCAGAATTCGAAACCCACATCGTTGGTGGACGTCGATTTGTCCTTGTTGACATCCGATTTTGGAAATGCCAAATCATTGTCCCAGGTGAAAAACTTGAATCCCTCACTCTCCGCCCGCTGGTCGCGCACTGCGTAGTAGTTACCGGGCCAATCCAACGACCCGTGGTATTGGCCGTTGATGACGTAGTCAATGAAACTGTCGACATCGATTAACACTTCGTAGTTTTCATTGCGGGTGCCGTCAGGATTGTTCCCCTGGATAAATTGGTAAGCGGTGTCGCTGACCAACCCCTGCTGCGAAAGACTCAGCAATTGATTCCACTTTTCGATGCTGCCGTCGACTGCCCGTTGTGGACAACAAAACTTGACCGTGTCGTAATCCGAGTCGTCCCCCCCGATCCGGTCGGCCAAAAACGCGGCGTCAGGTCGTTCGGTCGGGTTGTAGAGCCCCCAATAGAGTCCGTTGAGGTAGAGATGGACGAACTTGCCGGCCGTTGCTGGCTGTCCCATTGCCGCCTGTGATGCTTTCGCCCATTGATCCCGGATATAGGTTGAGTTGGGTCCTGCTGCATAGGTCCGGTCGTTGATGGGCCATCCGTCGCGAATGTTGGCTCGTAAGGCAATTGAATTGAATGATTCAACTTCTGCCTCCGGAAACAACGGATAATCGAGCCGGCCGGGGCCATATTGATTTTTGAACAACAACCTCATTGAATGCTTTGGCGTGGCTGTCGGATTCCGCGACGTGCCGCCCATGATCTGCAGACCCGCGTCAATCTGGAAGCCCCTCGTGCCATCGGGCAAGATGTACTCAAGCGATGCAGGGCGTTCCCATGCTGTTCCCCGTGATTCGGTGTTGGAATAAATTCCACGTGTTCCAAACAGATCTTCGTTGTCCATCACGATCGACATCGTCGGTAGCGAGAGAAGTGAGTCGGTGATGACTGCGTTGTACTGTTCCTCCGTCATACGAGGATCGCCTGCGATGAGAGCCAGATCGGTCGGATCCTGTTCCATTGCATAGTCGGCAGTCCTGCGTCTCCAGATTTCTGGAAAGCCGGCTGGGTCGCTTGGCTGTGCCAATACCGAATCGAGGAAAATGTAAGTGTGTGTCTCAAAATTCGAGGGGAGCAAATCAGTGTGAAACGCGCCGGCTCGCAATGTTGTCGTTTCATTGATCGAAACCATGGCGATCGGAGGCGTTCCGTTTATCCCCGTCACGGCGTTACCGTTTGTGAGTGATGGTGTGGAACCATCGGTGGTGTAAACGATGGTGGCTCCCGGTGTGGACGTGCGGATTTCGACGGCAAATGCGTCGGTGTCGGAGCTTGAAAATATACCTCGGTGAACACTCAATTCCGGATCGGCGACCAGGGGGTCACGGTTGGGAACGCCTGGGCTCGGCGTGGCGAAATTGTTGTTTGTGTCCAGCGTCGTGACTTCAGTGGAAAACAGTTCGGCCGAGATAAGAAAGTCCGCGTCGTCGCGGGTTACATTCAACCCCTGGATCGCCAGCACATTGTGCTCGCCTGCTTGCAACTGCGATAGGTGAGATGAGATATCGATCTGTTCAGATTGTGTCGCCGCAACATGATTGGGATACCATTCAATCCGTGATGCGGTGGCCGTGGAATCCCAAGCGGGCGAAGCCGGGGCGTTCCGTTGGGCAATCAGTTCACCATTCAGGTAGGCCACAAACCCGTCGTCATAGCGCATCCGTAACATGAGTCGATCGACCGCATCAATGTCGGAGATCGAAAACGGGATGCGCACAAACGCCGACGCGTTTTTCCCTGACATGGCTCCGGTCACGTCCGTGGCGATTAACGAGCCAAAAACTCCTGTCGCCGGGTCGCCATCCGTTACGTTGGCGGCGGCGACTTGCGCTGCAATCCTCTCGGCACTCAAGGCCTCTTTGAAAATGGCAACTTCATCAATCAGTCCATCCCAGAAACGTTGAGAATTGTCGGTTCGTCGGCCAAGATGCAAAGGTGCACCAGGAATTGACACGTCTCCGTCGTCGAGAACGACGCTGCCCGTGTCGTCAATTCCGTTAATGTAAACTCGAGAATTCGTCAGTGAATCTCGATCAACAGAAAATGCGATGTGATACCAGACATTTTCCATAAGCGGCGTGGTGCTAGAAATGTCCACCCGTTGTCTGTCATCCACAACAACGTCCAATTGAATGTTGTTTGAAATCTGCCACTCGATTTCAAAGTAGTCGTCCACTCCAGCCCGTTTGTTCAGCAAAACACGGCGATTCGCGGAGTCCTTTTTGGCCCACAGGCTAATCGTGAAGTCGCCCGTTCCAAGCTGCAGGTCATCGCTATCGGAAATCTCAATGTAACCCGTTTTGCCATCGAGACGAACGGACGCATCGCCGTTTGCTCTCTCGCCAATCCAGTGACTGGCCTGTTGAGGGACTACGCCATCCACGAATGCGCCGTTGTCAGAAACTAATCCGTTTGTGGCTGAATCTTGGACGGGACTGGCAGCTTCGCTTAAGTGCCAATAGGAGGTGGGTTTGTCTTCCAGGATGGTCGTCGCGTATTGGTTGAATCCGCCTGCGAAACGGTCTTCAAAGCCAATCCCTGATCCTTTGGGGCCTGCCGTCCAGTCGCCCGTGTTAAAGCTGGCATCACCCCAATGGGAGGCCAAGTCTTCGGCTTTGGTCGGCACCAATATGTCCACTGCGGACGTTTCCGAAATAAGTTTTGTCGACACGTGTTGTTGAAGGATACCGTGGGAGCGGTCTTCGCGCTGAGCTGGAAACTGTGGTGAAAATTCGCTGGCTAGGGTCGTACCGTCCGGTTGTACCAGGGCTAGGTATTCTCCGTCTGCGTTCAGGCTGAAATTGGTATGCAGTTCCGCCGTTGGTTGGGAGCGACTCTTGCCGGAAGCGAAGACGACCAGGTACTCACTTGGTCCAAGCAGCCGATCGGGAAATCGCCATTTCTGCAAATCCGTCGTGTCATCGGTGAGCGACCAACCCCGAAGCGAAACGGGTATCTCCCCTTTGTTGTAGATTTCAATCCAATCTTCGTAATGACCGTCTTCGTCGGCTAGCGTGCGAGTGTTGTCTGCCATTATCTCGCTAATCAAGAGGTCGCTGACGAGGAGTATTCGGCTTTCGAGCGACTCGTATCTCAATCGAGTCAGATCGTGTGATCGTGGTTTGGATTTCTTCCGGCTATGCATGGAATTTTGCCTTTTTCGACGGGTCGCTGGGATCAACTCAGCTCTTGGGTAGACCACGAATTTGCCTGAATCTTTTGCCGGTAGCCTGAAAGCCGACAACGAGAATGCACCTGGGCAAGACGCGTTTCTGAGTCGGTTATTCGTGAGTCGAACAGGCTGCCCATCTACTGATGAATAACGGACTGGCTATTCTAGCAACTGGATGAACACGGATTCACCAAGAAATCGTCGAAATACGAAGCTTGTAGCGACTGAGTTTCCCGTGCTCTTCGTTTTTTCTGCAAGGGATCATCCGCCTCCGTGCGATGCCGCATTGGGGGTTTGATTCGAATGCAAGATCAGAAGGGTTGGCGCCCGAAGGGTTCGATTCCACGGCTCCCAAGTCCGCCGACCGACTCGCAATCACTGCGTCGAGGATTATTATCTCAGCTCTGTTATCTCCCTGGAAGACTTCAATCGTTTGCGCTTCACAAAAATGTTAGGTTTACCATGGTGGCGGTGTTGGCCGATAATGAATCGTTGCTGAGTTATCGAATATCAATCTTTCTTGAGTGACCGCGGAGTTCGAACAAATCGTGAGGATCTATCAACACCAGATTACCGAAGAGGCTGATGACGTCTGCGTTTCAGCGTTCGTCGAAGTCAAGTCTGCGCGGATCGAGTTTCCGAAAAAGCTCTGGTTTCGGTTTCCCTCACGTTATCGAGCTAATGTCAGCACAGACATGAATGCGTTTGCAACGGCGTTACTGCCATTGAGCATGTACCTGGGCGAGGACTTGCTCGTGGATGGGGCGCTGTCTCCTCACTTATTACAGGGGCTGAACGAGTATCAACGGATTCAGTGTGGCTGGAAGCCGAGCCCTTTCCAGCCTGTCAAGATTCACTGTGAGCGGTTGGAGGAGAGTAAAAAGGATAGGGTTCCGAGTGCGGTCGGTAGTTCCTTTTCGGGGGGTGTCGATTCGTTTCAAACGTTGTGGCGTCATCTGCCGGAAAACGAACCGATTCCGCAGTACCGCATCACCCATTGCCTGATGATCAATGGCTTTGATGCGGATACGGATGTTGAAAATGCTGGACATTTTTTGGGTATTCAGCGCTCTATGGCCAGCGCCCTTGAGCGATCTGGCGTGGATCTGATCGTTTGCCGCAGTAACTACATGTCTTTTAGCGATCCGAACCTTCTCAAGCTAACCTTCGGTGCCATGGTGACCGCACCGGCATTGGCACTGGGCGGGCTGTTCTCCTGTTTCTTCATTCCGTCTTCCTATCGCTTTGATGAATTCTTCCGTGATGGATCACACCTGGTGATGGATCACTTGGTTAGTACGGAATCCATGCAGACGATTCATGATTCCTCCCATTTGGATCGTCCTCAAAGGACCGCTGCCATTGCAGAATGGGATGCCACTCACCGCGCGCTCAGGGTATGCTTCAATGCCACCGGAGTCGAACAGGAATCCAATACCATCAGGAACTGTGGCCGTTGCGAGAAATGTGTTCGCACCATGAAAACGCTAGAGATTCTTGGCAGCCTGGAGAGGTTCAGTACGTTTCCGGGCCGCGCCGGACACGCTGCCGTGTGGGCCTGTTACTATGGCGACAAGGGGGCTCGGATTCACGGTCGGGAGGTGATGAAACTGGCCTGGCAGCATCGCAAGTGGGGCATCTGGATGGACTATTGCTTAGCGATGGTTTTGAGCATGATCATCAAGTGGCCGCGCGAGGGGTTGCAGAGGATGCATTTGTATCTTGAAGATACGTCCGAGGTTTATGCCACCAACATGCGACGACTGTTTCCGCGTCTGCGTAGAAGGGCGTATTGGATTAGATAGACTCAAATTGATAGCCAGGTATGCTTATCGATCTCACCCCACCAGGGAAGTTGCTCAAGTTTCGAGCTAAACTTTGGCTCCGCATCAATGTGTTTGCCAGCATGCAACGACATATAACCGCGCCACTGGATGATGCCATTGGAGAAGGTCGAGAGGCGAGTGCCGACAAACCGCCAAGCGAGACAACAGCTCAACATATCGAGTACGCCCGCCAGCTTGTCGTCGTCGCTTTGGGAAGTGGCCCAGCAAACCGTCTTCCATCCCTGTGTGCGGCAGGCGCTGAGGAGATCTTCATCCCATGCGTCGCTGACGATCAATACTCTGCTTGCGGAATCAGCGCCGTGTTGCCGCAGGGATTTGATAATTTGTGTCGTTGAAAGATGACGTATCTTCGCTTGTCCAAAATCACCACGTCGAATGTGAGCGGCCAGATAGTCACCAGGTTGGAGACCGTGCTGCTCAAGCAATTCGGAAGTTTTATCCAGCAGGTCATCTCGTAGTCGAAAAGCGTCGTGCAACAGTTGATAGTCTTGAATATCTCTGCCAAACACATGGGCAAGAGTGCCAAACATTCGAGTTGTACTGGGAAAGTACCAGCATTCTCGGTGTTGTTGTGCATCGAATTCTGCTCGTTTCAGCCGTCCCGTGCTGATCACCGCGAGACGGGCCGGTACTTTCCAAACATCAGCCGATTGATTCTTCGCCTGGAGCACAGGGACAGCCGCCCTGAATGCCGCTTCGTTGAAGTAATCGAACAAATCGGTTTTGTTTCCGGGAATCAAATACCAGCGGTCGGCCGGTGGCAGCACCAGGGCACGCTGGTATCGCCTGGCCAAGCAGACCAATACCTCGGCTTGCATGCGGATATTATTCCAGCCACCCGGATCCCATTCAAACCGGATAAGCCGATCGCTGCGATGTGGCGTGCGTTCGATCGATGGAGAAGGGTTGCCGATTGGTGCACCCAAAGCCATTTGAAGCCATTGACGTCCCTGCTCCTGTTCGACTGGGCAGGGTTGGGGTGGGCGGGCAATGCGTTCGATGAGCGGATGCGGAAAAACCCCCAGTGACCGGCCCTGCTGGAAGTAGTGCGACAGCGGGTTGATTCCCGAGCTGGCCGCTGCGGGGCAGTTCTCCAGGTAATAACGTGTGTCGAAGAAAGGCCCGGGGTTCTGACGATCTTTTGCACCCTGTGCAATGAAATGTTCCAGCGGATTTCGCTCGGATTCGGCCTGGCCCAACATCTGGGTCCGATAGTATTCCGTATCAAAAAGTTCATTCGGATTCTTGTTGTCATTGGCACCGAAAAAAACGTAATGCAGCACGGGTGACAATCTCAATAGGTACCTGTCAGCTTTCAGTTCCTGATAAAACTGACTCCGATAGTGTGCCTCGTGCAGCAGATTCGAGCGTCGAATCAGCTGAGCAGCTTTGAGCTTTTGGAAAAGGGAAGACGATCTAGCCACGGGTCGTTTGCCAGTCAATGAATTGGTGAATCATTCGAAGTGTTCTCTGATCAGTCAGGGAAGCCGCCTGTTCGGGCTGTGGGGGGCGTTGCCAAGGCCGGTCGATGGTGTGCCGAGTGTATTTGCGTTTGTCCCAGATTTCCCTGCCGTTCCGGTTCAGAATCGCCTGCGTGTAATGGGAGATCGGAGCGCTGGCATCATTGCTAATTTCATCCGGCCAGTTGTTGCACGTGCCGAATGCCCGCAGGGCGTGACTTTGTAGGCCGCCGGCGCCGATGGCGATTACCAGTCCATACATTTCTGATTTCCAGTCACGGGAACGTTGATAAATCGCTTCCGATACGCTTGCATAGGTTTTGCTGATCCTGCGCATGTCCGCCACCGAAATGCAGAATGGAAACATGATGGCAGACTGAGGGGGCGGGCAAAATGCTTCGCTGTTCTCGCCTCCTTGTTGCAGGCACCAGGAAGGATCGTAGCCCCACCAGGATTGCCCCACGACATGACCTGGACGAACCATCGATCCATTCGCTTCCCAGGGTTGATTGAATATCATATCGGGGTCCAGCCACAATAGCATGGCTTCCTCATTCAGTTCAGGATGGGACTCCAGGAAACATTGCATCGCCAATGCTTTATTCAAACAATAAAAATGAAACCGGCCGTGAAGTTCCCCTTGAAACCAACGCTTTAGGCTCGGCACCAGGTGTCGAAGCAGGGGATTACCCAGTCCGGAATAGGAGGGTGTGACCAGCGTATATCCAACCGCAGATGGATTGACCGGCTCATTTCGCCTGCCGACCTCCCGGGAGACCAGACGCACGATCGTCCCCGTCTGGCCGCTGAAGCCAACGCTGAAGTCCAGCAGGTCAGCCTGCCACTGCTGGTAGGGCGAATTACTCATGCTGTAAATGATGTAAAGTTCAGACGCGGGAAGCTTCATATAACGACTCGCTTTCCTTGCCAGCCGCGTTCCAGCATGGGACATTCTTCACAGCTCACCACGCGGGTATCGCAGAAACCGATGTCGCATTTCACTTGGCGACCGGTCAGTGCCAACATGACTCGTTCCAGTCTCTGGGTATCGCGTCCCTTTAGCAGCACGCTGTCTCCCGGTTTGAGCTCCCGGCACAAAATGGCGGCTGCTTCGAGCACACTCCCTTTGGCGTCAAATAGGGCTCTGTTCTCCATTCCGCCTTGGCGGGCGCCTGCGGCATAGCGTTGAAAGTTACCGCCTACGAATACGGCGAGATCCGCCATCGTCGCAATTCGGTTTCCCAGCTCCCGGTAAATTGGCCCCTGGCTGCCTGGCGGTTCCGAGACTTCGCCCATCACCACGATACGTCGTGCCGCAGGCGTATCGGCGAAGACATCGAGTGCTGCCTGCACGGTTTCAAGGGTGGATTTGTAATCATCTCGAAGCAGTAGTATGTCACCATCAAGTTGTTGGGTTTGCAACCTACCCGGCGTGGGAGGCATCGTTTGCAGCGACGCCAGGATCTGCTCCAACGGCAGCCCTTCAGCCATCGCAACCGCAATGGCTGCGAGCAAGGTGTAAACCATGTGTCGCCCATAAAGCATTGTGGAAACCGGGTGTGTCTTGCTGTCCACATGCAGGAGGAATTTCATGCCGTGCGGCCAGTCAAGGATCAGTTCACTCGCTCTCACGTCGTTTGAGGCTTGAAAGCCAAAGGTTACGATGCGGGCTTGCGTTTGCGACGCCATCCACATCACGTTCTCATCGTCTCCATTCAAGATGGCGAGTCCGTCAGCAGAAAGCGCCCGTACCATTTCAACCTTTTCGTTACGGGTAGTGTCCAGCGATCCCAACGAACGATGGTGCTCACTGCCGATGGAAGTCACGACAGTAACATCCGGTTGGATCATCTGCGCATATTGGCGCATCTGTTCGGTATCATTGATTCCCACCTCGAGCACGGCATGGTGGTCACGGCGTCTGATGCGGAAGATCGCACCCGCCACGTACGACCAGCAGTTGAGGTATGACTTCGGATAAATCGGCCGCTGCAGGGCGGTCGTCGCGGCACGCGTGGTGGTTGTTTTTCCAAACGAACCAACAACGGCCACAATCCGGGTATTGCTTACCCATGTCCTTCGGTAAGTCCTGGCTAGACGAGATAATAACGGCCAAAGACGATAATAGATGCCGTGGAAAAACTGGATGCGCCCAAGCGGCGTGCGCAAGAGGTCGGGGATATCTCTGAGGCGATAGCGTCCCTGGTTCACGAGAGCGTCCAGTAAAAAAGGATTGGCCTGATGCCAGGTAGTTTTAGGATAGGAGCCAGCCGGAACCGTGTGCCTTCGTTGCCAAAGGCCTGAATGGAAGCGAAATTCATTCGATCAATAAGGCAGCAGATCGATTGATAACCATCCTTGCTTAGTTCATCACAAACAGTACGGAACAGAAATTGAAACACTCCCTTGCGACGTGCTGCGGGGAACACAAATACCGAATGGACGAAGCAGTGGCCCAGCGGTAGCTGTGGCAATTTCATGCCAAGGAATTTCATTGATTGACGATTGATCCACAGAAATCCTTGCAGTTTTCCACCATGATGGGCGACGTAGCAGTCACTGCCGAGTGTCGTGTATTGGTCGAATAATGCGGAAGAGTAACCCTCCTGGCGTCGGGTGATTTCTTCAAGATCGCCGGGCTCAGCCATCCTGATCTCGAGGGCCAAACCTGCATGGACCGGTGCGGTTAATGAAAGGAGACTTTTCTTGCCATAAAAGAGGTCATAGTATCGGGCACCGAACATCCGGGGTAATCGTCCGGCCATCGTTTGCCAGGCAGGTCTCCTTTGATAACGTGAAGACGTCATAATAAGAAGTGTTTCGGCAGTTCTTGCAATCGATGGAGATTTGAAATGTAATTGATTCAGTCTTGCGGCGTGTACTGGTTTGACAAAGAGGTTGCGGTAGGCTTTCCAGAGATCCGCTTCCATAAAATGGGTGTCGCGATACCGGAGTTTCTGCCGGATAAGGGCATTTCAGCCGAATGAGGTGGCTTTCACTGATTCGGGATCGGGTATCCGGACCTGTGTCGTTTCTACAGCTTGCAACTCTTTGATGGCCTCGATGCGTTTGGTATCGCTTGGTATTTTCGAATGAATGACGATTCGTTTTTTTATGCTCCAATCTGCTATGACTTGTTCGGTTTTATGCAGTTGAATGCGTATGAAAATAGAGATCGTCTGGACCTACAAGACAGGCGTAATGTCACCCATGAATTCGGTGCAGCCTATTTGATTGCCGAAGGTGTCGAGCCCGATTTTTCTACAGGCAGATGACTTGGAGTCCGAACCTCAACCCCTGGAGCGATCGTAGGGGGCACGAATTAAAATACTTCGTGGAAACGTGAGTTGACAACCGCACACGTTCCGCAGGTCGCCATCTGTTGCCCGTTTCGTGCGTTACGCGGTCTCAGTCAGTTGAGGCAGTTAATCGTAGAGTCAAATTAGGGGCAGTCGCAGAGGCCGTTGGCCCCCAACGGTTCGAACTAGTTGGGGAGCACTAGTTGGGGAGCACCTGCGCATTTTTGAGGAATTCCCAGATCACTTGGTGGATCTCTGTGCGTTCCTCGGGAGAAAAGTCTCCGTGCTTGCGTCCTTCCACCCAGTGCAGCCGATTACTGACACCCTGGGTGTTTAATTCTTTGTGAAGTAACTTCGCCTGGTCCGGCAAGACTGCCGGATCTTCTGTGCCGTGGATCGTGAGTATGGGTACGGACGATTCGCGAATGTAGTGAACGGGCGACAACGTTCGTATCGCCTCGTCAAGGTCATCGGTTGGATCAATCCACGGGTCAGGGGCGCCGCTGAGACGAGTATGGTATTTCGAGTGTGCTTCGTAGTCGGGAACGCCGAACCAGTTGATGATCGCTGCAACCGGTGGCTTGTCTTCCACAATCAGTTTGCCTCCGCATAGACGATCGCCTTTTTGCAGTAACCCAGTTAGCAATGCCAAGTGTCCGCCGGCTGAGTCGCCGTAGACAACAATACGAGATGTGTCGATGGGATAGGTTTCGGCATTTTGATGAACCCATTCCAACGCGGCGAGGCAATCATCGACGGCAGCGGGCGCTTTCGCCGTCCCGGCAAGGCGATAGTCAATGTTGACGACGACCCAATCACGAACCAGAAACGGAAGCAATTTTAAAACTCGCGACTGGCGATCACCTTCCACCCACCCACCTCCGTGAATGTAGAGCAACGTCGGTTTTTTACCCGACGCCGGTGTCCACCAGGGGGGCTCACCCAACCAGGTGTCTGGAACCCAGACGTCAAGCTTGACGTCAACACCATCCGCGCGTTGGTACACAATGTCAGGCACCACGCGGGACTTCCAGGCGACCGCTGTCAAAGGATCAACTTCAAGTTCCTCAGCTTTGACTTGAGAGCCTTCCGAGGAGTTACCCGTTTGGGGTCGTGCATTGCAGCCGCTCATTATGGCAAGTAGCACAATGAGGTGACCGACAAGAACCAAGGTTTTCATCTGATTGGATCCATTCCTGCGCGAGGAAAACAGAATGCGCGCCAAAAGTATCAGTGGATTTTGGATTTTGACGGAGTTTGAATCATCCAAGAAGTGATGCTGGAAGTCAATGATTTAGGACTTGTCTTCCTCCAGACGCCCGGTGGAAACAGAACGAACAGCGATGAACGCAGGCGACCTCCTTGTTCCCTTGGACTGCGCAGCCCGACGATGCATTGAATTGTCACCTGTCAGGTTGCTCTTACTGGAAATGTCTTGCGACGTGATGTTCAATCCATCTGATTGGTCAAAAATAGAGCGGTTTCCAACTACAGATTACGTGTGCTTTGAGGTAACCTGCCGTTGCTCAATACTGCGGAGTACGAAAACCATGAAGAATGATGAGATGAAAACTAGAGTTGGAAAAATGGAGGCTGCAGCAATCTTTTGTTGCTTGGGGTTGCGTAGCATCACGGTCTTGCGAGCACCTTTCAGACAACAATACAATGGTGATCCGCTTTGCAATTAATCTGTTTTCCCAACTGTTCCCACCCATTGAATCGTTTTCTCAAAAGGATCTCGGAAATGAAAAAGTGGATACTGATTTCTGTATTGACAACCTGTTACTTAAGTGGATTCGCATGGGACGGTGCGGGGCAATGGTCTCTGACCGTACACGCTGCTGATCATGACGGCGAGATGCAATCGACTCGCGGTGACTTCCAGGAATACTGCAAGACCATGAAGGGACGGTGGATCGGTGAGGTGGTTTGGGTCACCGACTGGCCTGGTTTCGGAAAAAAAGGTGACAAGGTCACGGGTTATTCCGATTTCAGAACCAGTCAGAATGGCAACGTGATGCACGGCCGATTTAATGCCGGGCGCGGTTCGGGTGTTGGCATGTACCATTACGATGCGGGTAAAAAGCAAATCCAAGGTCGATGGATTTCCTCAGGTGGCAATGTTTGGAATCAAGTGATTTATAAGAAGAATGGTCAGTGGCATGAGGCGGAAACAGGTAGTACTGTCGATGGAAAACCAATCAAGCAGTCGTCTATCCGCCATATTTCTGATAACGGTAAGACGCATCGTCGGTCTGGAACTGTTCAGGTTGATGGGAAGACAGTTGATCCTCTACAAGATACCTGGCGCCACATCGGTGACTGACGCATTGCTGTCAGAATGCGGATTGAACTGAAGCGGATGCAGTGTGATTTGCCCACGGCTGTCGAACGGCTCATTGAGCGGCGACACCTGTGGGCGAAGGTCGATCTCATTCTCGGATTTTAGAAAGAATACGATCATCTCGGGCGCCTCTCCTTGCCGACAAACATGTTCTGGTGCAGTCTGTTGAGCCGTGCGCGACACGGCGACTTCACTGGCCGATCTCCTTCGTCGCATGTCAAGCCAAATCGTAGCGACTCCGCGTTCGATGTTGCTAGAGACTTTTCTGTAGCTTGTCCCGTCGCTTTTGGGTGACGCGTGATGTGTGGATGTCGTTCGTAACAGGGCCCTTTTTTAGAAAGCAATATATCTGGATTGGATTCTTCAGCATGAATTGCATTACAGCCACGGAGAATCGCATTGAAGTAGCGACGCTCAAAAGCTGCATTCGAGCCAACCATTGGAACTTGAATTTTCCGAAAGAGCGACAGTGAGTGATCATCAATTGCTGAAAATGCCGGATTTCTATGTGGTTGGCGCCGGCCGCGCTGGGACGACGTCGTTGAGTCACTACCTGGCGCAACACCCGAAACTCTATGTACCGTCTTCCAAATCGTGCAGCTTCTTTTATGCGTCTGATCTGACAGGATCCCCGCTGGCGGATAATCACGCAGCGATACCGGAGTGGTTTGTTCAGGACAAAGTCAAGTATCATTCATCCTATTCATCGGCTCCGGTCGCGGCGATTCGTGGGGATGTTTCCCCGGTTTATCTGGCATCCACACGCGTGGCTTGTCGGATCGCTGCAGCCCGTCCGGACGCGAAGATTATCGCGATCATGCGGAATCCTGTTGATCGTGTCTATTCGCGATATGTAGGCCGCCGCCGCGACGGCTTGGAAACGACAGCCACATTTGAAGAATTGGTAGAATCTGAGATTAGCATGGATCTCGTACGTGATGATGCGCACGCGACTTATCTAGCAGGCGGCATGATGTCGCACTATCTCTGCTCTTATTTCGATGCATTTCCCGCCGAGAATATCCAGATTCACTTCTATGAGGAATTCGCGGGGAATACACGAGAGGTGATGGCATCAATCTGTCGCTTTCTGGCCGTGGATGAGGATTTTCGGTTCGATGTGGATCGGATCTACAACGCCAGCGGAGGCCGCATTCAGAATGCGGCCGTCGGGCGGATCTGGGCATCAAGCTTGCCTTTACGCAAGGGGTTACGGCCTTGGTTGCCGAAGTCGCTACGGGATTCCATGTTCAGGAAAGTGACGGCCAAGACTGAGAAGGTGCCGATTAAACCGGAGACTCGGCGCAGACTGATTGACGTCTATCGTGATGACATTCAGAAAATGCAACACTTGACGGGCCGCGACCTGTCTGCGTGGTTGAAACAGCCAGCCGTATAAGCGTGGGCAGTCCGCTCGAGTGAACCCAGACTGCTGTCGTCGAAATTAGAGTTGAATTGACTGATTGCCGGCGGGTTGCCTGGGAGGCTAATTATACTGGAAGTGAATGGCTTTGAACGGCCAGGAACGCATGAGCACGACCCCTATTAAGACCGAAATGTAGGTTGGCCTTGCACCCTTTGTTGCCAATCGTTCGATCTGCTTCTTAATGATTGAGTTCGTTTTAGTCTACCTTCTCCCAGTTGATTCGACATGTGTTGGTGGTTGATTGTGTTGAATTTGATACCTGTAAATTCGTTCTGGTCATTGGTGGCAACGTTAATTGCGCCGGCTTGGATGGCAAGTGTGTGTGGTTCGGCACGGTTTGCGAAGGTGTTTCCACATGAGGCTTGGTTCACGCGTCTCATCTTTCTGGTCTGGTCCAGTGTGGTAATCGCTTCCTGGTACTGCCTGCCAGTGTTGCTTCCATGGTTGTTGCTGTTGGCGGTTGGTACTTGGACGGTGATATTTTGCTGTGATTTGCGTGGGCAAAGAGCTGCGCGTGGGACGCCTCCCGGACGACTCTGGATCTTGGCCGGGGTTCGAGCACTCGCCGATCGTGACTATTACCTTCGCAATTTCGAACGGTATGGGCCTGTCTTCAAGATGTCGCAGTACGGTGCGCCCACGATCTGCGTGCTTGGACAGGAGAGGATTGAAAAACTGATCAAGGGTCACTCGGGATTTCTGGGACCCAGCACTTTGCCTATCTCCAACAGCGTTGAAGGGACCTTTCTACGCTATATGCCGAAGGTGACCCATGCGTTTTACGGAAAGCTATTTCGTCGCGCAATGTCGATGTCATTCGAGCCGAGTCAGGTTCGGCAAGTGGACCGCATCTGCGAAAGTCACCTCGCGTCTCTCGCAGAACACGAGTCAAGTCCCTATCCGGAGTTACAGTCGCTCGCCAGACGCTCGCTGAACCATCTGTTGTTGGGGCTTGGTGCGGAGACTCCCGAGGGGCAGAGGTTCGATGAACTGGCTCGCGGGTTCGCAAAGGCGGGTATCGGTAGGTCGCTGGTCCACCGCGATCGACAGGCATTCGCGGAGCTGCGGCGGATTCTTGCCGAGAAGGTGGAAATGGATGCGGCGGATATTGCCCGTGATGCTGATGCGGCCGATGGAACGTCCGTGCTGGTACGATTGCGACAGCTAGATCCGGCCATGCCAGACCGCGTTTGCCTGGATAATCTGATTGTCATGCACCGCATCGCGACCGGTAACGTTTCATCGCTGCTTGTTTGGCTGCTGTACCGTTGGGCCACTGAGGATACCATTGTGTCCGAGATCAGGGCGGAGCCATCTGATACGCGTGAATCGTTGCTGGCTCTTTTTCTGGCTGAGACGCTCCGCACGAGTCAGAGCGAGTACCTCTACCGGCGTGTGGTGAAAGAGTTTGATTTCGAGGGCTATCGGTATCCAAGCGGCTGGTTGGTTCGTGGCTGTGTGTGGGAAAGCCACAGCACGACCGATGCGATCGACGATCCGGCGCGGTTTCAACTGCGACGTGGGGACGCAGACTATGATCGTCGACACTTTATTCCGCTCGGTGTGGGCAGCCATGCCTGCAATGGTGGCGGTGTAAACGAGCTGATTTGTCTTGCCTTCCTGAAGCAACTCCTGTGCGCAGCCGATGTTCGCGTCACCTGTGCGGAACCGCTACAGCGTCAGATGAGGCATTGGAGTCATTGGCAACCGAACTATGCGATGCGGGTCAACTGTGGGGGAATCGCATGACACAATCAAACGACTTGACCCGACAACGCCACTGGGAAAAGATGGCTGACGAGTCGATCGACAAGTTTTCAACATCGTTATGGCGTTGTTTCTGCGACCAACTGTACCTTCGATTCCTGAACGAATGGACGGGCGATCGGCGGTTTCGAGCGGCGTTGAAGACTGATCTCTTTGACGAGGTGGTCGGCGATGGACTGGCGGAATGGCTGCTGTCAGCCAGTGATCGTGTGGAGGGTATTGACCTCGTATCGACGATTGCTCAGCAAGCCGCTCGCCGTCATCCAGGGCTCGTCGCACGTCAGGCCGATGTGAGGTGTCTCGACGCCTACCCTGTGGACCACTTTGATCTTGTGGTGTCTAACTCGACGCTGGACCATTTTGCCGACGCATCCGATTTGGCTGTGGCGATCGCGGAGCTTTCTCGGGTGTTAATGCCCAACGGTTTGCTGTTCATCGCGTTGGACAATCCTCAGAATCCGATTGTAAACGTCCGTAATCGCTGCTCGTCATCCTCCGAGGGGAACAGTCAACTGATACCCTATTTCATGGGCCACACCGTATCCCAGGCCGAACTCTGTCGAATGGTGGAGACGACCGGTCTGATCGTGGAGCGGAGCGATCATTTGATGCATGTTCCCCGCGTGCTTTTTCTGCACGCCAGCAAGATCTTCTCGCCGGAGTTGCGGTCGGGACAGGCGCTGCTCGGACTAATGCATGCCTTCGAGGTTTTGAATTATCTGCCGACGCGATTTTTGACGGGGCACTATTCTGCCGTGTTGGCGAGGAAACCGAACTGATGCGAGAAAATAGTTGCCGGCCGGCGTTCTTTGTGGTGGGTGGCAGTCGTTGCGGCACCACCAGCCTGCACCACGCGTTGGTTCATCACCCGGGAATCTTCGTGCCACGCAATAAGTCTCCAAACTATTTCACGGCCGAAGATCTGGCGGACTTTCCGGGGTCGGTGGCGATGGCTGCCATGAAGGGACATGCGATTACGAATGAGTCCGAGTACTTGGAACTGTTCGCTTCCGCAGCCGACGGGCAGTTGCCAGGCGAGGTCTCGCCCGTGTACTTGCAGTCGATCAACACGGCGGGCAGAATTTCGGCCTTTGCGCCAGAGGCGCGGATCGTAGCGATTCTTCGCGATCCTGTTGATCGAGCCTTCGCCCATTACATCGGACGCCGCCGGGATGGCCTCGAGTCGCGCACGAGCTTCGCCGAGGTGATCGCTCCGGAACTGGCCGATCGTGGACCAAAATCGGTGGCGTTTAACCAGTATCTGGCGATCGGACGCTATGCGCACTTTTTGAAAAGCTTCTACCGCGAGTTTCCCGCCGAACGCATTAAGCTTCTATTCTTCGACGACCTGGTTCACGATCCTATTGAGGTGCTCCAAGAACTATTTGCCTTTCTTGGCGTTGAGCAACTGGGGGATCGATTACCGCTGGAGCAGAAGAATCGAGGGGGCATCATTCGTAATCCCCTGCTGCGAGCCGTCTGGACTCGGTCCGCGTTGCTGCGAGCTCGTCTTCGCCAGCATATACCGGAAACGGTCCGTGATTCGGTAGGCCGGACATTCCTGGCAAATATGCGGAGGCCGACCCTTGAGGCGAGTATTCATCGTGATCTGACCGAGTATTTTGCGGATTCACTGAGTGAACTCAAAGCCTTCTGTGGAGATCAATTGGGTAATCGATGTCCATCCGTGCGATGGCTTCATCAAATCGAAATGAACAGGAAACGAGCGGACACGTGGACAGTGTAATAAGATCTTCCGTTGAGTTTCAGGTGAATGGCCGTCGATGCAATGTCTCGGGAGAAGATGTTTTTTTGACGGTCAGTGAGTTCGTGCGTGAAAAACTGAGGTGTACCGGTACGAAGACGGCTTGCGAGGAAGGCGACTGCGGTTCATGCACGGTGCTGATCGGGCAGCCGTCCGAACACGGCATGGATTACCGATCGGTCAACTCATGCATTCGCTTTGTCTTTCAACTCGATGGTTGTCATGTGATTACAGTCGAGGCGTTGGCGGCAGACGGTCAACTCACACCCGTCCAGCAGACGATGATCGACTGCCACGGTTCGCAGTGTGGTTTCTGTACACCGGGCTTTGTGATGGCGATGACCGCCGTGTGTCACAAGCGAGCGGAGTCTTGCGATGATACGCGGCCCGTTGATTGGCCGGTGGAACTCGCCGGAAACCTTTGTCGCTGTACAGGCTACTTGCCGATTTTCGAGGCAGCTCAACGATGCGAGTTGCTGGGTGCAGAGACCGTGAACTGGCCACCGATTACAGAGACATTCCAGGAAAGGTGTGCGTCGCTCCGAAACCTGCCGTTCGATGTGACTGGTACGCATCGCGGACAGCCTCGCAGGGTTCTCAGCCCCGTCACGTTGGACGACGCACTGCGCATCCGCGCTGAACATCCCGATGCGCAGGTGATTGCGGGCGCGACGGATCTAGGAGTCCGCTGGACGAAGTCGCGGCAGGCTGTATCGGAGTGGATCGACCTCGGACGCGTCGCGGAGTTGCGGGGGGGCGTCGTTGTGCCGGCCGGTAACGGCAGTCGATCAGGGAAGGAAGCCGATTCGCGGGAGACGCCCGCGATCGATGCGGGAGCGATGGCGACCTGGTCGGAATTGTTGCAGCTTGCCGAAAAGGTGTTGCCGGAATTTGCCGAATTGCTGCAACGGTTTGGTGGTCCTCAGATTCGCAATGCGGGGACGATCGGGGGGAATCTTGTCAATGCGTCCTCCGTAGCCGATTCACTGCCACTGCTCTGCGTCATGGAGGCCGAGTTGGAACTGGCTTCGCGTGAGGGGCGACGTTGGGTCGGGATTAACCAATTCTTTACAGCGAATCGCAGGACCTTGCTTCGAGACGATGAATTGTTGGCTCGCGTGCGACTCCCGCTGCCCTTGTCTCGCCAACGATTGCGTCTCTATAAAGTGAGCCGACGTCGCGACTTGGACATTGCGACAATCACAGCAGCCATTTGCGTGCAGGTAGAAGACGGACGCATCGAACAGGCCGCGATCGCGGTTGGGGGAGCGGGGCCGACGGTGCGGAGACTGAAGCGGGTTGAGGGCTGGTTGATCGATCGCCCCTGTGATGAAGAGACATTCACGCGGGCAGGCGAGGTTGCGGTGCAGGAAGTGTCGCCCTGGTCCGATGTACGCGGATCGGCCGAATATCGTCGCCAACTCGTGCGGAGTCTCCTGCTGCGGTACTTTCATGAAATGGCGTCTGGAATTGAGGCTGCTGAGTAGATCGCAGGTGCGGTAAGACAATGACGCAAAAGCTGAAGCAAAAAACATCTGGATCGGTCGGCACGCCAATCGCCCTTGAATCGGCGATCGGTCATGTGACGGGAACGGCCGACTTTCTAGCCGATATTCCACCTCGGTCGGACGAGTTGTGTGTTGGACTCGTCGTGAGTCCGCTGGCAAGTGGGCGAATCATTGAGGTCGATGTGGCGACGGCACGCACCTTGCCCGGCGTTGCGGTGGTGCTCACGTCGGATGACCTGCCAGCCGCCCGGCGGTTTGGGCCATTACAGGCGGATGAACCCGTCCTGGTGGAAGGTGAAGTGTTGTATGTTGGTCAACCGGTGGTCGTGATCGCGGCCGATTGCCCGGCGACGCTGGACCAAGCCCGGAAGCTGGTGCGGATAGAGATCGAAGAGACGCCGCCGATCCTTTCGGTCGACGAAGCGGTGGCACGGCAGCGGTTTCTGGGGCCCGAGGTGCGGTTCCAGCAGGGCGACGCGACGTCGGCGATGACCAGGGCTCCGCATGTGCGGGAGGGAGTGTTTCACACGTTGGGGCAAGAACATTTTTATTTCGAGACTCAGGCGGCACTGGCGGTTCCCGGAGAGGATGGGCAGATAACCATTCACTCGTCGACGCAAGGGCCGACGGAGATTCAACGCGTGGTATCGCTCGTGCTTGGCATTGGCATGCACCAAGTGGTGGTTGCCTGCAAACGAATGGGGGGTGGATTTGGAGGAAAGGAGACCCAGGGGACGTTGCCCGCGGTGCTGGTCTCGTTAGTCGCACGGGCCACCGGCCGAGCTGCTCGGATCGTTTATCGTCGGGAGGAGGACGGTGAGTTGACCGGTAAACGGCACGCTTACCGCGCCAATTGGCAGATCGGGTTCGACGACTCAGGACACGTGCTGGCCTATCGCGTGCATTTCTATTCCGATGGCGGTGCAGCCATGGACCTGTCTCAGGCTGTCTTAGAACGATCGATGTTCCACGCCGACAATGCCTATTACCTTGAGCATGCTGACATTCGAGGACAAGTCTGTTTCACGAACTTCCCGCCTGCGACGGCGTTCCGAGGTTTCGGAGGTCCTCAGGCAGTGGCAGTGATCGAGAACGCGATGCAGGAGATGACGGCCTGCTTGCATGGGAAAGGTGTCACAACTCTTGCCGCCGCAGACATCCAGACACGCAACCTCTACGGCCACGACGAAAGGAATGTTACTCCCTATGGCCAGGTCGTCCATGGAAATCACTTGGACCAAATTGTGGGGAAACTGCTTGTGAAGAGTGACTATCGGCCACGTCTGGCGGAAATCGAGCGGCGAAATGCGGTCGATCGTATCTGGCTCCGTGGGCTGGCGATGGTCCCTGTCAAATTTGGTCTGTCGTTCACGACCAAGATGTTGAACCAGGCGAACGCGCTGGTGCTGGTCTATGCCGATGGTACGGTGCAGGTATCGACAGGCGGTACGGAGATGGGGCAAGGATTGTACACGAAGCTTCGACAATTAGTCGCAGACGTGTTTGGTCTATTGCCTACGAGGGTGGTGATCATGACCACCTCAACAGAAAAGAACAACAATACGTCACCGACGGCTGCTTCGGCGAGTACCGACTTAAATGGCGCGGCAGCCGTATCAGCCTCGGAGACAATTCGCACGAGGTTGGCGATGTGGGCTGCGCGACATTTTGCTGGAGCGTCGAATCAAGCAGTGGAGGACATCGATCGGATCGCTTTCGAACAGGAATGGGTGTTCGATCGACGAGACCCATCACGCCGAATAAGATTCGCTGATGCTTGTGAAGGGGCGAAGGCGGACCGAGTGGATCTGGGGGCCCGAGGCTTTTTCGCGACGCCCGGAATCGATTTCAACCAAGAGACAGGGAAGGGGAATCCGTTTTACTACTTTGCCCAGGGCGCGACGGTAGCCGAGGTGTGTATCGACCGTTTCACCGGCGAGTTGACGGTGCCGCGCGCGGATATCCTCATCGATGTTGGACGGTCGATCAACCCTGCTATCGATCGGGGGCAGTTGATAGGTGGATTTGTGCAGGGGATGGGCTGGGTGACGAACGAGTGCCTGGTCTACGATGAGCGGGGCCGATTGTTGACGACGAATGCCTCGACCTACAAAATTCCCGCGGCCTCCGATGTGCCGGCCGAGTTTAACTGGGAGTTTTTCGCGACTGACGACTCGGTCACTGCGATTGCGGGCAGCAAGGGTGTGGGCGAACCGCCCTTCCTGCACGCGCTGGCAGTCTGGTCGGCGGCCAAGCACGCACTCGCTTGCGCGTCTCCATCCGCTGCCCGAAAACTCGGCCTCCCCGCCAGTGCCGAGGCGATCCGTGGCTCGCTGGGATAAATCTTCCGGAACGCGAGTCTCGCGTCCCTCGATGGCTCATTCGATTGCGGCGTTTCCCGCTCGTTGCGTCAAGAAATCGAAATTCACAAATAGCGCGAACCCTTGGGGCTGAGTGATGTCTGTCAAATCGATGCCGGGTCGTCGTCTCAGGTATCTTGCCGTAAATTTCAGTCCATATCTAAAACCCCCAAGGAGCTCTGAAATGCGATCTCGAACACTAACAAGTGCGCTGTTGAGCTCGAGCTTTCTGTTGGGGTAGTCCCGTCGTCTGCTGAGCTCTCACCGCAACGATTTCCTGTAGCTGATTTGTTTTTCTGCGCGCCCTGTGTGCGCCATTCTTCGAGAGAGCCAATATGACCCTTGATAAGCGTATTCGCGAGCAGTTGCTTGCGCATTGCGGACAACTTCACGACGACGATGGGGTAGATCCGCGTCAATTTTTTCGGAAAGAAAAAAATCGTACTCAACAGCATTACAAGGCTCAGCAACTCTGTAAGCAAGTTGCTGAGACATTAGCGCTCGTCTTAGCTAGCGAGTTTGCCGATGATCGACTTCACAATCTGCAGATCGAAAAAGTTGAACCGGCGCCTAATGCTTCTCAATTGTCCGTGACGTTCCGTACAGAGACGGTCTGTACTTGTGTTGAAAACGAAGCGATCCTGACACGACTCAACATGGTTGGTGGGCAACTTCGCGCTGCGGTAGCCGCTGCGATTACGCGAAAGCGTGCTCCGAAGCTCGTTTTTCGATTGGTCGGCCCGAGTGATGGCAAGGAGGTGGACGCATGAGCAAAAACGCCTCGAAGGGGAAATTGCGAACGTGGCTCACTGAGCCGTTGACAAAAGAAGTCAGCAGGTCGCTTCACCGCTTGGTGAATGCAGACGATGTCCAAAGAATCGTCGTCATGCCGGACGTTCACTTAGCCGCCGATGTTTGTGTCGGCGCCGTGCTGGCGACATCTCAACTCATTTATCCGGCAGCTGTCGGGGGAGACATTGGTTGCGGCATGGCTGCGGTGCGTGTGGATGGCGAGGCCGATTTACTGCACGGAGAGCAGGCAGCCTCGCTTTTGCTGTCGGCTTTATACAGTCGAGTGCCCACCAATCGCCACTCGCGGGACACCGCGCCCCATGCGCTGCCGACGGAATTGGGAAGTATTTCTCTGAATCATCCCAGCTTAGACCGACGTAAGCACCGAGATGGGCGTGTACAACTGGGTACCCTTGGGCGTGGTAACCACTTTCTCGAGTTTCAAGCAGATCAGGAAGGTCAACTGTGGTTCATGGTCCACAGTGGCTCTCGAGCGATGGGGCAGGCAATCACCGACTATCATTTGTCTCAGGCGGAAACAGGATTCACTGGCTTGAAGTACTTGGATTCGGAAACGATAGCCGGACAAGATTATCTGCACGACATGGAGTGGGCGCTTCGTTACGCTGAGCGGAATCGACTTTGCATGGCGAGAACCGTGGCAAGACTGTTGCACGACTTATTTGGCGTCGAGACGGATTGGACGTCGCTTATCCACGGTCACCATAACCATGTGGTTCAAGAAAAGCACTTAGGTGAAACGTTGTGGGTCCACCGAAAAGGTGCCCAATCATCACGACGCAATGAAGCGGGGATTATTCCGGGGTCGATGGGAACCGCCAGTTTTTTGGTGTCCGGCCGTGGTTGCCAATCATCGCTCTGTTCTAGTTCTCACGGAGCTGGACGCAAGCTGAGTCGCGGTAAGGCTCGGCAGGCGATTAGTACCTCGCAACTACATCGGCAGATGAGGCGAGTGCGATTCGATCATCGTAAGGCGTCAGTTTTGCGAGAAGAGGCCCCGGAAGCTTATAAGGATATCTATGCTGTGATGCGGGCCCAGAAAGAGCTGACTCGAATTACGGCTGAGCTGAAACCCGTTCTTTGTTATAAAGGGCATTGAATATTTGCCTTCTTATCGGCCTTCGGGGACACCGAGGATTTCTGACCAATCTCAGGTCTCGACTCGAAATTGTCGAAATCTGAGCTGAGGCACAGTTTGCAGCTAGGCCATGATCTTTAATGGATCGCAAAAAAAAATCTTACTAGGTCGGAATGTGCGATCGATGAGAGCCTTTCAACTCACTCACCTCTATCTTGATGCGGCTCGGATAGACAAAGATCTCAGCGAAGCCAATTGATTTTTTTTAGCTTGTCGTGTGCAGCCATGCGACACCCGCACTCCGCCGATTTTATCTTGGAAGGGATTTGATCTTCTGTTGAGATTCGCAGCAGGTAAGTCCCGTGTTGTCCATCGTTTGATACGACTTGCCGTACCTTGTTGTTGTTTGATTCGAGTTGTTTTGGGCTTCTTGCAAAGAGCGTGCAGGGCTGTGTCTCGCGCGGTGGCTGCCATGATGACAATGGCAGGCGATGGTGTGATCAGCGATGGATTGTCTCGTCCCCACAATCTCCCGGAGGTTTTTGTTATTGCGGATTGTTTTCTTTGGCGTCAAGGAAATCCAGCAGCAGTTGCTCGCTAATTCCGTGTGTGGCCCCGTGACCTTCGTTGTTCACCTTGCAGTGAACCACATCGCCATCCAGGTAGCTGAAGATTTCGACATTCTCAATGATTTTTGAGGGTTGAGATAACTGGTTTCCAGCGTGTCCCATTTCTTTCGCCCATAAAAAGGTCGATTCTTCGGCTGGAACAAACGCCAGCTTATCGCCCTTGGCGGGGATCACCTGGGAAGGCCCACCGAAATAGGGAACCAACTTGTCTTTCACGCCGGAAATATTCAAGAGTCGCCTGCCGCCTTGGGGAGTTGCGATTTTCCGGTAATTGTTGTCATCGCCTTTGGCTTTGAAATGTTCGCCGTCATGCTGCCACACGTTCAGTTGGCTAACGCCACTGATGTAATTACGAATGTTTGGCAATTTACTTTCGATTGCCAATTGGTTCACGAGTGCGGCGCCGTTGGATGATCCCATGATGGTGAAATTGTTGGAGTCCACGTTTTTCCGCGAAGCCAGCTTCAGAACGATGGCTTCGAGAAAACCGACGTCATCTGCTTTGGATCGCTCTGAAACGATGTTCCAGCTTTCCCGGTACCCCTGAGGAAATACCATGATATAACGTGCCGCGATCCGTTTTCGATGTCGCATTATCCCTCGCATGGCTTCCTGAGCATTACCCCCATTACCGTGTAAAAAAATGAGCACGGGCATTTTTCGTTGCTTGCTGGAACTATCCGGTTGTTGGGGGTTCGGCACACTGACGTAGTAAGGTCGCTTGAAATTCCGCTCCTGCGACCACGTCTGCGTCAAAAAATATTTGCCGGACTTCAGACGCGACTGGCCGTCTTCCGGAGCCTTCGGTCTCTCGGTCTTCACGGATACTCCGCGCCTGCCTTCCAATTCATTTTGTAGTTTGCTGATTTCGGGAGCTAGTTCTTCAATCGCCTCATCCCGATCGTTCTCCAGAGCCTCGAAGAAGTGGGAGATTTGTTCCACGAGTTCTTTATCGGCGTCGATCTGTTCCTGTAACGCATCCAGTTGCTGTTCAAGCTTGTCGCGAATCGGATTCGCAGCTTTCGGGCTGAGCGAGTGGAATTCGCCGTGAAGCTCTCGCAATTGTTTGAGCCGATCGACGGTCTTCTCCAGGTATCGACTCCAGCGAGTCGCCTCTTCAATCCCTTCGATTTCACGTAGCCGATTTGTAACTTCCTTGATCTCGTCGATTCGTTCGTGGAGTTCTCCATGAGCCTCCAACGCCTCGCGGAGATCGTCGATCCGGTGCTCGACGGCTGAGATTTTTGATTCCACTTGTTCCGTGAGCTTTTCGTTGTCGGATGACTCTGCTTGCGCCAACTGGTGGACTAGTCGATCGAGTTCTTTTTGGACCGCAGCGATACGATCAAGTTGCTCGAGTCGTCGTTGAATGCGGCGGGTCGCCTGCTCAAGGCCCAACAGCTCGTGACGTAATTCAGACTGCTCATGCTGAATCTCTCTCAGATCTTCGCTCGTGACGATAATTGCGGTATCGTCCCGAATGTTTTGAGTAAATGCGGCCCCAGCGAACAGTAGGGAGAGAACGATTGATCTAACGCAGGTGAACACGCGTTCGTGCGTCAAAGATTGGAGTTTGAGCATGACCGGTCTTTTTATCGAAGGTGAAAAGAGTAGGGAGTATTGGTTGACTCACGGCGCGGAGGATGCCTGGATTAACGGAAATTGATGCGGCCCTCTCGTAGTCTATCAAGCAGCAGGGAAAGGTGTCAGATGCGTTTTCGTTGGATTTTTGTCGGGTTTTAACTCGAACTGATCGTCGATGAGGGAGTGAACCAAACATCTGCTTGGAGTGACAGCAAATACTGGGTGAGAAACCTCCAAGCCTTTTTTGATTTGGAGTCGCTGAGCCTGATTCAGGCAAAGAATATAAAACGCCTTGCTGCTTTGGATGTTGCAACGAACCAACTCTTTCAACTTTAGGAATTTCCACGGTGATCGCGGTGGTGGTAGAATAATCGGCAGCCTTTACGGGGCATTGCCGAGATTCCCAAAGTTTAGGCCAGTGTTGGGCCAAGATGTCGAGAAGAGGGCAGAGAAACGACAACATGTCAGTGATTCGACTGTTTGTGACATTCATTCTGGTATCGATTTATGGGGCAGCGCAGGCTCAAGAATCTGTGATGGTGCCGAAGACCGCTGCGAACGTGTTGCAAGCGTATTGCATCGACTGCCATTCTGCCGACACGGACGAGGGAAACGTTCGTTTTGACTTGATCGGCGAACTCGATCTCGACGCGCGACTGGATCTCCTGAACAAGGCGCAAGAACAACTCTTTTTTGGGTTGATGCCGCCTGGCATGGAAGAGCAACCTGCGGATGTCGAGCGCGCGACGTTAATCGAATGGATATCTACTGAGCTCCGTCAACACAATGCGTCAAGTTTGGATGAAAAGCTTAAACGACCGGAGTACGGTAACTATGTCGATCACGACAAGCTTTTCTCCGGCGAATTCAAAGATCTGCCCGGATCTACCAGCGACCGGCGATGGTTGATCAGCGAGCATATTTTCAATGCAAAGATCAATCGGCTGCTGGACTACGAGGGAGTCCGAACGATTGATGGTCAACGAATGACTGTAATTGGCGACAACGGAGTCGGATTAGGGACAAGATTTGGTGGGGGCACTCTACGGCAAAGTATTGTCAACCCGTTTCTGCTTCCCAAAACGGTTGGTGTGCGGTACTACGACACCACGGCGTTAACCGGTGGACATTTGCTGACGATGATTGCCAATGCCAGCAAGATTGCTGGATACATGGCTTCCGAACAGGCAATGAAGTCGCACTATCCTGCCATGTCCCAAGTGATGCAGTTGGAGTTACGGAATCGCGAGATTCTGCGAGTCCGTCAACAATTCCTTGATCAGTTTATCACTCAGGTTGCCAGCGAATTGTATGGGGAACAAAACGACGAGCTGTTGCCGAAATTTGTGAGAATTGAGCTGGAACTGCCGGTCCTGCCACTCGACTCAAAAGGCAATCCAAAAAAGAAAGAAAGCAATCTCGGACTGCTCGACCGATACGATTCCGATGACATGCGGGCAATTTATCTAGGTATCGGCCAGTACAAGCGGGATGAGATCACTTTCGAACAGGTGATTGAACAGTGCGAACGCGATTGGTTTGTTTTCGGTCTTGCTGAATCGCGAATTCGTGAGCGTGTGGGAATTATGAACTCCCTCAATCGGTTGTGGGAGATGGACCTGATTTATGAAGACGTCAAAAGAAAGAAGCTGCGTCCAGCATCATACCAATCTTTGAGTGAATCAGAGATGCATGTTGTTCAGGCGTCGATCCTGAAACATCGAAAGCCTGGCGATACTTGGCAGCAGATTATTGACAAGTGCATGAATGACTGGCGGAAATTGTTCGAGCAGCAACGGGAATCAGTCGGTGCGCCGGGTGACGAGCAGATCGCCAACGTGGTGTCCGAACTTTCGGTGAAGATTCACGGACGTCAGCCAACAGCCGAAGAATTACAAGAGAAAACTGCGCTGACCAGATCGTATCTTGAGCGGCTCGGCACACAGGACGCTTTGGTCAGGCTGATCGAGACGCTGATCCTGAGTTCCGAATTTGTCTACCGTACGGAGTTCGGTCAGGGGCTGGCCGACGAACACGGCCGACGAATGATGTCGCCACGCGAGGCAAGTTACGCCATCGCCTACGCGCTTACCGACAGTCGTCCGGATGAAGAATTGGTGGCGGCGGTCGAAGCTGGCAAGATGAACACCAAAGCAGACTACCAGCGCGAAGTTCGTCGGATGCTCGAACGTCGCGATCAGTTTTACGTTATTGACGAGTCAGTACAGAAAGCCGGTTTTAACGCCAGTGTCACGAATCAGCCAATTCGTAAGCTGCGTTTCTTTCGTGAGTTTTTCGGGTACGGCAAAGCGATGACCATTTTTAAGGATGATGCGCGTTTCGGAGCGGGTCGGTACGATGATGCAAAAGGTCGTCTTGTAGATGAAGCCGATATGCTAATCGCACATATTCTTGAAGAAGATCAAGACGTTTTTGAGCAGTTGTTGACTGCCGATGAGTTTTACGTTTATCACTCCGGTGATAACGCCGCGATGCGTGTAGCCTCGGATCGACTACGAGTTATTTACGAGTATTTCAAGCCGTTTGACTGGGAGGATTTCAGCGAAGAACAGCTCTACGAACATTGGCCGTTCATCCAGAAAATGAAGATGCGTGGAACCGTCTTTCCGGATTTTGAAACCAACCAGCGACGCCGCGGCGGCTGGGTTAAAAGTTTCAAGACAACCATGACGAGTCTTGAACAGCGTTTTGCTAAAGGGCAAAAGTATGCCATCCCGTACGACGAGCTCCCCATGGCCTACTGGCACAAAGGAAACGCTACTGGTCGAACTGGCCAAGTCATGCGTGCTCACGAGGTGACCACCTATTTTAATATTGACTATCGCGACTGGGACTATCCCATCAATCAGCCGGCAAAGATCCCTAACCGCAAGGGAATGTTGACGCACCCCGCGTGGCTGATTGCTCATGCTCAAAACACCGAGACAGATCCAGTTCGCCGTGGTAAATGGATTCGCGAGAAAATGCTGGCGGGAACGATTATCGACGTCCCGATAACGGTGGATGCGGTGATCCCGGAAGATCATCACCAGACATTGCGTCAGCGTCTCGAAAAACGAACGGCTGATGAATACTGTTGGAAATGTCACCAACGAATGGATCCGCTGGGGCTTGCCTTCGAAGGCTACGACGACTTTGGGCGGTTCCGCACGGAAGAACGAATCGAGCACCCAGAAAATCTGATTCGCGAGGCAGACCGAAATTCGATCCCGAAAAATGGTATCCGCGTGGCGGAATATAAGACGTTGCCGGTCGATACCCGCGGTGTTTTGACGGGCACGGGATCCCCGTCGCTCGATGGGGAAGTTCGCGATGCCATTGACTTGACCGAGCGTCTGGCAAAATCGGCAAGAGTCCGGCAGTCGATCATTCGGCACGCGTTCCGTTACTTTTTGGGACGCAACGAAATGTTGTCCGATTCCAATGCACTCATCGATGCAGAGCAAATCTACCTCAGTAGCGGCGGCAGCTTTGATGCAGTAATCGTGTCACTGTTGTCCTCTGATTCGTTTATTTACCGTAAGGGAAATGAGAACTAGCGATGCTATTTAGCCGAAGACACTTCCTGAAAACATCGACGGCGACCGCCGGAGCGTTGGCGATTTCGCCGTCGTTTAATCATCTCCTGGCAGAGCCGAATCGGCTTGCCGCTCAGCCTCATCGGTTTGTCTTAATTCGTAAATCCAATGGCAATTTGCCCGCCATGTTTTCACTTCCGTCCTTTTCGGATCAGGAGAAAAAACAGCATAAAGAGAAAGTGGCGTTCGAGGCAGATTTGGACAGGCACGAATTGCCAACCTGGCTGCGAGCGTTGGATGGACATAAGGCTAACCTGACGATGTTGCATGGCTTATCAATGAAGATGAGTGGTGGCGGACATTATTCATTTACAGGTTGTCTGGGCGCCTATAAGGCAGGTCGAAACGTCGTCAATCGAATCAAACGAGCAACGATTGACTTTGAACTTGCCAGACTGTTTCCTTCGCCGTTTGGACATGTGGAGTTATCGCTGGCTTCCGGTTCAGGAACGGTCGCATTTCGCTCGGGAATTGTCCCCGGTTTTTCGGCTCCGGCGCCAAAGCAGCGTAATTATTGTTACGCTGATCCGCAGGCCGCCTATGATGAACTATTCAAATCCGTGACAAATACTGACGCGGTCGCATCGGAAAACGACTTGCTTGATTACCTACGTAACGAAGAAGGCGGGCGACTTTCCGGACTTGCCGGTTCGGAACGACTGAAGGTTAGCAATCACGTCGATTCAATTCAGGCAATTCGCGAACGAAATAATCGGGTCGCCTCACTATCAGACATCATCGAGAAAAACCTGCCAACTCTCGGAAAGGTGCACGCCAACGGCGGACCCGACGCGACACTCTTGCAGAAGCAAGAAGCATTTACCGAAGTTCTCCTGTCGGCGCTGATCACTGGTCTTACAAATGTCGTGACTTATACCATCGATGATCTTGGAACGCCCATCTCAACGATCCCGGGAAACAAGTCGAAGACGTCGATTCATCAGGTAGGACATCAGTCGCCCTCAGGTTTTCACGAAGTTCGGGAGCTCTTGCTGGCCAGTCACATGAGGCAGATCGCTCGAATTGTCGAAAAGTTGAAATCCGTTCCCGAGGGCGACGGCACGATGTTTGATAACACGACGATCATCTACATGCCGGAGACAGGGGATACGCATCACGGCTGGGGCACGGAAGCACCTATGGTGATCTTGACAGGTGCCAACTCAAAACTTGATCTTGCTGGCCGCTATTTGCGCCTTCCCTACCACGCGTCGGTGGGACATCAGACGTTGGGGAACTGGTACACCACACTGCTAAACGCCTACGGTAATCCGATTGAACACTACGGTGACCTCGATCCGGAACTCGAACGCAAACAGATGAACCAGACAGGCTCGATTAGGCAATTTTTGGTCTGACCTGGCGAACCGATGAGTCGGAATAACCTTCCGGTGAGAATTCAATGTCAATAAATCGTCCTCACATAAGCCGTCGCCGTATCTTGAAAGACTCGGTTGGAATTGCTGCAGCGTCGCTTTGCGTTGGGACGAACTCTCGTGCTTTTGGTTTTGAAAGTGCCAACGCACGTCCGCGAATTGCCGTGGTGGGTTGTGGAATCCGGTGGGATAAACAAGTGTTCGCACCGGATGGCCGTTACGGAGTCGGCAAGGAGTTTCCTAAGTTTGGCGATATCATTTCGGTTTGCGATGTGGATGCGAATCGGCTTGATCGAGCGACGGGTATCGTCAAAGGCTGGCTTGGTAAAGTTCCAGTAGCCACGACGGATTATCGAAAGATAATCGACGATCCGAAAATAGACGTGGTCCACATCAGCACGCCAGATCACTGGCATGCCAAAATCGCGATCGAGGCGATGTTGGCAGGTAAGGACGTGTATTGTGAAAAGCCAATGACGTTGACGATCGAAGAAGGTCGACGAATTTGTGATGTGTGTCAGAAAACGGGCGCCGTGTTTCAGGTTGGCACGCAACAACGTAGCTCGCGACGGTTCCTCAAGGCAATCGCGATGATTCGTGACGGTCGGATTGGGGGATTGCGCCGAGTGCAGTGTGCGGTGGGTGCCGCTCCGATAAGCCCCGATCTTCCTGCTGTCCAACCGCCCAAAGAGCTTAACTGGAATCAATGGCTGGGGCCGGCGCCGCTGACGGCTTATCGATATAAGCCAGAAGCGCCGAATATCATCAAATCATGGTCGCGATCTCATTACGAGTTCCGTTGGTGGTATGACTATTCGGGTGGCAAACTGACCGACTGGGGTGCGCACCATGTGGATATCGCAACCTGGGCGATGGACAAGATGGATACCGGGCCGCTCTGGATCGATCCAGTTAGAGTCGAGCATCCAGTCACGTTCAAAGATGGCGATCCGACCGTTGATAACCGGTACAACACTGCCACGAAGTTCAACATCAAAGCCAGTTACGATGACGGAGTAGAACTGATCATCCGCCACGATACGGACAACGGAATTCTTTTCGAAGGAACCCAAGGACGGATCTTTGTTAATCGCGGAAAACTTGTTGGTAAATCGGTGGATGAACTTGCCGCCCATCCGTTACCCGATGGAGCACTTGAGAAAG
This sequence comes from Pirellulaceae bacterium, assembly GCA_029243025.1. Taxonomy (NCBI): domain Bacteria; kingdom Pseudomonadati; phylum Planctomycetota; class Planctomycetia; order Pirellulales; family Pirellulaceae; species Pirellulaceae bacterium. The sequence continues at coordinate 41,759 of JAQWSU010000039.1, forward strand.
TTTATAAGGATCGAGAGCTGACCAACCACGTCGCGAATTTTTTCGAAGCGGTTGCTATGCGTCAGCAGCCGATTTCGGACGTCTTTAGCCACCACCGCGCGTTGACGACTTGTCACCTTGCCGGGATTGCTGCCCGACTCGGTCGGAAGATTCGATGGGACCCGAAAACCGAAAGAGTTGTCGACGACCAGATGGCTCAATCGCTGGTTGCGCGTGAGCAACGTCGAGGCTTTGGAATCGAGATGTGAGTTCGTTGCGCGGTGACTTGGTTGCTTGCCAAATTGCGAGTCTCCGCAAGCTGGAAGCTTGTACCGAAACGGGAAAAGATAAAGTAATGCTCAAGCATCATCAAACGATCGCGAAATCAGTCGTCATTCCTGTCTTCGTTACGTGTGCTGTGACGTGTGCCTTCAGTTTCGGAGATAGCACGGCTGCTGATGCCGTCAGGCAGCCTAACGTCGTTCTGATCATGGCGGATGACCTGGGCTATGGCGACCTCTCGTGTTACGGCAGTGATATGAACAAGACGCCCGTGCTAGATGAGCTCGCGAGCGAAGGCGCGAGACTGACCAGTTTCTATGCCGGTTGTACAATCTGTACTCCGTCAAGAATGGCTCTGCTCACGGGCGCCTATCCGCCGCGAACTGGCTGGCATGGTGGGGTCGTTGGCTATGGGATGAAACCGCACAATGGTTTGGCCCCCGCCGCGGTCACGATTGCCGAGATCTTTCAAGACGCTGGCTATCAAACGGCGCTAATGGGTAAGTGGCATCTGGGGGATACGCCGGAACTGTCTCCGATGAAACAAGGATTCGATACGGCTTTTTACATCAATAAGAGCAACAATCAGACAAAGAAACTTTGGCGAGGTGACCAGCTGATTGCTGATCCATTTGACAATCGGCGTCTGACAGAGCAGTTCACGTCCGAAGCGATTCGATTCATTGAACAGAATCGGAAGCGACCTTTCTTTCTGTACCTGCCACTGAGTGCCCCCCATTTTCCTGCTCAGGCTCATCCAGACTGGAAGGGCAAGTCGCAGAACGAGGCATATGGCGACGTTGTGGAAGAATTGGATAGCCGTGTTGGCGAGATCCTCGGCACCCTTTCGGATTGCAAGATTGCAGAGAATACTGTCGTCGTATTTCTGTCCGACAACGGTGTGGAACCGGGGCAGAAGAAATGGGCACGGTCGAATCCTTATCGAGGTTTGAAATGGGATTCGCTTGAGGGTGGTAATCGCGTGCCTTGCATCGTTCGATGGCCGAAAAGGATTCCTGCTGGTCAAGTTGTGGATGAATTGATTGCTGCCATTGACTTGTGTCCAACGTTGATCAACGCATGCGGCATTGAGTTGCCGGAACCATCACCAAGCAGCCCCAGACGTGACGGTGTGAACGTGTTGAGTACTCTCATGGGAAAAGCGGATCAACCTCACCCCAGGTCGAGCTTTTTGTACTGGCACGGCTGGGGAACCTTGCAAGCGATTCGAGTTGGAGAGTGGAAGCTCTATCTGGACGAAATAGAAGCAGTACCAGAATCAGAGCACGGGCCGGTGCTCATTAATCTCTCAAATGATCCGGCCGAACGGACGAACCTCAGTCAGGAACATCCGGATCGAGTCGCTGCCATGTTGGCTGAAGCAGCCAAGCAATTGTCTGACATCGAGGTGAACGCTATTGTCTTGGGCGGCCCTGCAGTTGACGAGAAGAGAGTTGCAAAACGCGCGAAGTGGTTGAAGTCATCAGGCCAGGGCAGCAATTCACTACGCCTTTAAGCACACTTGAAGGCGAGCTGCTAAACATGGAACAAAAAACAATCCCGATAAACGCTCACCCGTTGATGCAGGAATGGTGGATTCATCAGAGATCTTGCGGGCACTTGAAATTCGAGAGTTCATCTATTCGAGCGTAACCAGTCTCGTGGTTGCCTTCAGGGTTGTCTCGATTGGGTTAGTGAAAATATTTCGAGATAAGCCGATCAATCTCGACCGTCTTGAACTGCTCGATGAACTGGTAATGTTCTTCATTTTTACTGCGAAGCCCAGCCTTGTCACATGTCTCTGTTTTCGTATCTGCTATTGTTTCATGGTGCCCGTTAGAAAGGACCGGGAAATGGGGTTGCGGTGTTGTTCGATGCGCTCTCCGGGCTGATGTTTAACGCCTTTACTGCTATCACCGTGATCGAACACCTTTATGATTGGTAGGACGCTTTCGAGCGGTGAAATGGGGAGCGAAAGGCAGCCTGTCTTTCGAGCCTTGAAGAAGCCTTCCTCGTTCCTTGCTAATCAACGAAATTCGAATTGAGCGTCCACGGAACACCCGGTAGAGCGAGTCGCATGTGAGTTCATTTCAGTAAGGAATCACGTTTTGACGAGCCAATGAATGGAAACTCGACGATGCGGCGACTAGCATGAAGGTGCAGGTAGCCGTGGCAGGATATGCTCAATCGCCTGGGCGATCGACAGTAACATGGCATCGTTGTTCACGGACGAGTCAATCTCCAGCCCGATAGGCAAGCCGGTATCTGTTTGTGCCGCGGGCAAGCTGATTCCAGGAATACCCGCAACGCTACCTGGGCTAGTATTGCGAATGAAGGTCATGAAGGTGGGTGTTCGCTCGCCATTGAAGGTTACGGTTTCATCGTCACCAACAGGAGAAGCGGGGAGCGGTGTGGTAGGAAAGACGATTCCAGCCACATCGTGCTGGTCAAAGTAATTGCGATAAATCGCCTGCAATTGTGGCCGTAATACATCGATTGCGTGTTGATAAACTTGACCGGAAACGGCGGCTTCGCCCTGTAGGCTTTGCAGCATTGTCTTCACATCAGGACTCGCGCACTGTGCAACGAGTTGCTGGTAGTTGAGTTGCAAATTATGTGTCGTAAGATACGAACTCAAATCGGCTACTGTTTCATACAACGCGATCGGGAAACCGGCATCAAAATCCAGTCTGGCAATGTCGTCGATGTTGGCCTCGATCAGGATGACGCCAGCCTCTTGTAACCTTTCAAGTACATGTTCAAGCAAACGCCCTGTTTGTTGCTCAAGAGGCTCCCAGAAATGTTTACGGGGGATGCCCAACCGCAAACCTTTGAGGGGAATGTCGATAGAGGGCGTCGGAATACCGGTGACGACGGAATCAAGTAATGCACAATCGGCCACACTTCTCGTCATTGGCCCTGCTGTATCGCGTGTATGGGAAACGGGTAAAATGCCTTGCTGGGACCAGCGACCTGTGGTCGGACGGAAGCCTACAACGCCACAGAGGGCCGAAGGTATCCGAATCGAACCGCCGGTATCGGTTCCAATTCCACCAGGAACCAGCCGAGCTCCCACGGCCGCGCCGACTCCGCCACTCGAACCACCAGGGATGCGATCTTGATCGTAGGGGTTACGGGTTGTACCGAAATACGAGTTATTAGTGGTGACTCCGTAAGCCAGTTCGTGCAAATTTGCTTTGCCAAAAATAATCGCTCCAGCGTCGATCAGTTTCTGAACAATTTTGGCATTCGTTCGAGGTTGATTGTTCCGAAGTCCCGGCGTGCCGCCGGTCGTTGGCATCTTGGCGGTGTCGAGATTATCTTTGAGTGCTAAGGGAATACCGTGCAGTGGTCCCAATGTCGAGTTCTGTGCCCTCGCTTGATCGGCTACCCGTGCCGCTCTCAGGACTTGCTCGGAATCATGGAAGATGAACGCATTCAAGGCATGAGAACCTTCTGCCTTCGAAAGCAGGGCTTCCGCAAAGGTACTGGCGGTCATTGTTCCGCTGCGAATGGCTGCTGCAGCTTCACTGATGGTTAGGGATGCGAGATCCATGAACACTCGTTTTTAGTGAAAATGCAGTTGTTGGAAGGCTTGTGATCAACGAACGTTTGGCAGAGTTTAAGAAAGCCTTGCTGAATTGCAAGCTTCAATCACCAGACGACACGTTTACGACGAGTTTCCAAAACTTTGGCCCTTTGAATCTCGTTGCTGATGAGATTGATCTGCTTACCTGATGCGAAGGGCGGAAGCACGATCGATAGCAGACTTTTCAGCCCTGCTTGCCGAGCCGACTCTGTCGAAGTCTCGGATTCAGCTTCACTCACGGATCGGTGCCTCGTTTTTCGGAATGAGGGCAAAGCACGATCGACCCATCGTTAGGCAGGTTGCCACTCGAACGCGGGCATGGTTGATTCCATGCCTGATCGGCTGATTTCCGAATCGCCGTTGAATGAGATCTCGTTGTTTTTTTCTGGCACGCACCTTCGGGTGGGAGCAATATGCATGCCGGATAGGAAAAATATGCATGCCGGATAGGAAAACGTCATCTCGACGTTGGCAGGAACCGAGGCTTTGATGGTCGATGAATTCACTTTGGAAGGTCGCTGTTTTACGCAGGAACGGTAGCTCTTCTACGCAGGAACGATTGTGTGCCGATCATTCGATACGGGTAAAAGGCAACATTTGAAATGTATTAAAATCTGCTTTCTCCAACGGGGATTCCTTTTCAAACAAATTCATCTTTTGTTTTCGATGGGGAATTCTTCTGGAAGATTACCGAATCGATCGCTGGGGGCCACTGATCTTAGAAGCTGAATTAGTTTCTCGAGTTTCCGATGTTTGACGTTTCTTTTGGGCCAGCGGACAATTTTCGCGTCCTCGTTCGCAGGCCATTGACAATCGCAGTAATCCGAAAACAATAGACGAGAGCGAAATCGAGACGAGTTCTTTTTCGATTTTTGCCAGCCAGCAAACTCAAGATAGCTAGCCTCTAAGGGTTTTCCACTGTTCCTTCGATCGTCGATGTGACCAGGGTTTCTAATTTTGTCCCGCTTGAGTGTTGCTTCAGCCATGCTGATTGATCGTTATGCCGAAGTCGGCGTTAGCTTGTCAGATCGTGCACCATTTCTGCCGCTTTGGATAGGGCTCGGGGACTTATGGTTGGTTTCCGTGATTCAATTCTTAGCGCGGACCAGGGAGGGGATTCCCTGTGGAATCTTCCATTCATTGGGAGTAAGGGGGGCGAGTCGCGAAGAGGTTCCTGCGGGGGGAATCTGCGTTTGTGCTGATAAATGCCGACGCGGTATTGCGCTGAGCAGGGGTGTTTATTGCACGATGGGCTTGGTCTTACCGGTCTTTGTAAACAACCAGCGAACTCGTTCGTCAGCCGGTTGGGTAGATGCAGTGCGCCATTGGGGAACTGCGAGACAGAGGCGATCGCATTGTGATATTGGATATTGGAGAGGATTCGGGTGCTTGAGCCGAGTGAATTGAATCATGAATGAATTAAAGCAACGGCGTGAACGTTCTGTTTTTTGTTTCAGTCAATTTGGGACATGTGTGCTTGGCTTGTGTTTGTGTTTAACTTTGAAGTTGGATGCCAGTTTGTTTGCCGAATCACCACTGTGGAGCAAATTTCAAAATGGTGGGCAGCATGAAGTTCGCAACCAAATGCCTACCGAGTGGTCTCCCGATAGTAACATTGCCTGGACGGTAGACATTCCTGGCTACGGGCAATCATCGCCAATTGTTTCAGGTGATCAGGTAGTGGTGACATCTACCAGTGGAGAAAAAAAAGACGAGTACCACGTGATTTCTTACGCCTTAAAAGGTGGTGGAAAAAACTGGCAAGTCGACGTCAAAAATCCATCTCCGTTTGCGAATACGCCGATGGTGAGTCGCGCCGCTCCTTCGGCAATTGCGATTCATAACAGCTTCATTGCTTTTTTTGAGGGAGGTCTGTTGGTGGGGATATCTGCCAACGGTGAAAAGCAATGGGAACGGGATTTGGTCAAGGATTATGGCTCAATTGAAGCTCGTCACGGACTGGCTGCTTCACTTGAATCAGATGGTACCCGCGTTTTTGTGTGGGTTGAAAGGAGTCAAGATCCCTACGTCCTAGCGATCGACCCGAAATCCGGTCAGACGCTTTGGAAGGCCGAGGGAGTGGGTTCAACGTCCTGGGGATCTCCCCGACTGGTTCCGGTTGATGATGGGGCTCACCTCGTCTGCAGTGCGATTGGGAAGATCGTGGGGATTGACCCATTGTCGGGCGAGCGACTTTGGGAATTCGATGGGATTGCTAACAACAGTTCGAATACGCCCACGCCTGTGGGGCCAGGGGAATTTCTCATTGGCGCCTCAGAGGGGAGGGGCCAGAGTTCGGGTGGAAATGCTGCTGCAAGCAATGGTTTGATCCAACTTGTCCGACAGGATAACGGCGACTGGAAAGCATCTTTTAAATGGCAAGCGAAAAAAGCAACATCCAGTTTTGGCAGTCCGGTCGTAGCTGGAGGAACTGCTGCCATCGTTAACCGTGCTGGTGTGTTGTATCGACTTGACCTTGAAACCGGTGAGCAGATCTCGGTTGATCGGACCCAAGCTGGGGGAGTTTGGGCGACACCCATCGTGGTTAATGAACAGATTTATCTGTTCGGATACAAAGGGACAACCAGTGTGATATCACTCAAGGATGGGAAGTCGATAGCAGAAAATCGCTGTTGGTCAGAGGCTACCGAAGAAGGCGAAACACCGCCGTTCGGCGGTGGTCGCGTTTTGTATGCGGCTGCCGTGGCTGGAGGTCAATGGCTGATTCGAAGTGGTGACAAACTTTATGCCATCCGGAACCAGTGATGAATCGGATGCCTGCCAGGCAACTCCGTGAAAATACGATTGATCCACAATCCACATTGCAAAAAACGTCACAAGGAGAATCTTTGATGAAACGGTATACGCAGACCAGTGTCTTGTTATTCAGTGTCTTGTTATTCAGTGTCCTGTTATTCAGTGTCCTGTTACTCGCCGCAGGCACGGCAAACGCTCATTTTCCCTGGTTGACCATTGAGGACGGTAAGGCAACCTACTTCTTTGGTGAAGATCCGGCTGACCGTACTTACAAGTTGCCACCCACTATCGCGAAGGCAGAAATCACGATGCGATCGGGAGCTGAAAAATCGGCGGTTGAAACCAAGATGATCGAATCAGACAAGTTCATTGGCAAGCAGTCAGTCGCTGTGCTCCCGGGCAAAGTTGATTTGATAAGCCAAACCATTTTTGGTGTCTACAACGGTGCGAAATTGCAGTATTACACTCAACATCTTGGTGGTGTTATGCCCACCAGTTTCTCTGCTTGCAAGCCGATCAAGGGTATGGATCTCCAAGCACACGCGGTGAATACAGAAAGTGGCGTCGACATCTATGTGCTTTGGCAAGGAAAGCCGCTTGCAGATGCAGAAGTGACCCTTTTTTGTGATGAAGGCCATCAGGAAGGTGACGGAACCACCGGTAAGGATGGCAAAGTTTCATTCACGGATAAAGAGGTCGAAGAGGGGATTAATGGAATCATGGTAGGTCACACGCTGGCTGGCGATTCGGGGCGCGTCGGTGACCAAGAATACGACTCGGCCATGCATTACCTCACTGCCACGTTTGCCGATCCCGAGGATAAGTGAATTTCCGCAACCGTTGTTCACTGAAAGAAGTGTAACTGATTCACGCTCTTTAAAGGCTCAAAGGATTTTACCGCGATGAAGTTCCGATTATTGATGCTATTCGCGGCAGCCAATACGGTTCTGAGCCCCACGATGACGTGGAGCCAGGATCCGATCACGCCGCCGCTGACCGTTTCCACGTCGAAGATCCACAAGCCGCTTCCGGAATCATTAACCTCCTTCGGAGCGGCGGTTGTCGATGATTACTTGTATGTCTTCAGCGGTCACAGTGGCGAGGCACATGGATTTGGCAAAGATTTGCTAGTTAATCACTTTCGCAAGACTCGCTTTGATGATCCTCAGGCGGAGTGGGAAGAGTTGGCAATGCACGACTCTGCTCAGAGTACGGCTCTCGTCAGTGATGGCGTATCCCTCTATCGAATTGGCGGACTCTCCTTTTTGAATGGGGAGAAAGAAAACGAAGTCCTGTTTAATTCCACTGCCTACTTCACGCGATACGATTTGGATAATGACAACTGGACTGAATTACCGCCGCTGCCTGTCCCACGTTCATCGCACGACGCCGCGGTTGTCGGTCGAACGGTCTACGTTGTTGGTGGTTGGAATCTTCAAGGTGAGGGTTCTCGAGATGCACCGTGGCATGACAAAATGCACGGCTTTGATCTGGATGATCCTGATGCTGGTTGGCAAACGTTGGATGGACCTGGTTACGATTTGCGAGCCCTGTCCGCGGCCTCGCACCAGGGAAAACTGTACGTTGCGGGTGGAATTAGTCCTACTGGATTCTTAAGAAAAACATTCATCTACGATCCTGCTCAAGGGGAATGGACTCAAGGGCCAGACTTGTTCAATGATAGCGCAATGACTGGATTCGCCACCAGTATGTTTGCCGCGGGCGATTATCTTTACTGCACAGGTGCTTCGGGCGTTGTCTATCGATTGGCCGATGACGGTGGAGCTTGGGAGGTAGCGGACCGACTGCTATTTCCACGGATGTTTCTCCGTTTGCTTCCGGTGGGTACGGAACGGCTCATCGCAGTTGGCGGCACGGGTGGCGTGATCGGCCGTACCGCTGCGATCGAATCGCTAAGTGTCGATCCGAAATCGAAAGTCGGTCCGAAATTAGTTTCCTGGTCATTACCCTATGAGGGGGATGCCAAACATAGCCAGACTTTGATCATGGACGGCACAAAGCTTTATGCTTTTGGTGGTAACAAGAGTTGGGAGCCTCATGACTTCAGCCGGGAGGCTTTTGTCAAACAGGCATTTGTATTCGATGTCCCAAATCAGAGGGTGGAGCAGTTACCGGATATGCCGATGCCGGTGCAAAGTGGTGCTGGCGCCATTAATCGCCACAATAGCGAGCATCAAACCTTGGTTGTGGCCGGTGGTATGAATCATGCATCCTCCCAATTTTCGGCTCTACGAACTATTCTCGAGTTCGATCCGAACCTCAAGCAATGGTCTCAATCGGAAATCTCTCTGCCTGCACCTCGTTCAATGGCAGCGGCGGTCAATTTTGACGATGCGATCTGGATTTTCGGAGGTAGTGATGCGGGTTCGGGACACCGTCTGTGTGAAACCATCTTGCATTGGTGGGGAGATCAGACTGCAGTTGCGCCCTTGCCCGACGTCAAGCTGCCGCACGATCGACGTTCCTATGGCGGAGCAAGGATCGGTGATGAATTCTTTCTGATTGGCGGCCTCGGCGAAAAGATGAGCATCGAAACCAGTGTCGATGTTTTTGATATGAAAAATCGAACTTGGCGGGAAGCCAGTTCACCTCTCGTATCGCGGTTGTTTCCTAGTGTTGCGGTTGATGGAAAAAGAATTTATCTGTTTGGCGGATTCAGTAACTCAGGCGGGATTTTTTCGGAATGTTCATCGCTCGAAGTGTATGACAGTGAGACGAACGTTTGGAGTACCGTGGCTGAATCAATTGATGGAGTCGATGCTTCGATGAGGCTGTTTAACATTGCTGGACGACTGCTTTTTTTTGGCGTCGATCGTGAGAATGATCATCAAGTCAAATTTGTATTGTTTGATCCTGATCCCACAGTGATGCCTGAGGCAGTGGCAGCGATGAATTTTATGAGTCGAAGTCGCGGTGGGGATACCGAGCGAAATGCAAAGGCGCTCTTGCGCCGTGATACAGACAAGGATGGATTTCTTAGTCAGGAGGAACTCGGAAAACGTATGGCGACATTCTTTGTTGACGCCGATGTCAATGCGGATGAACGAGTGAGCTTCCAGGAATTAAAAACAAAGCTCGAGGCGGATGAAAAGGCTGCTGCCGCAGACCAGCGCGATGCGGAATCGAAAGAGCAGCAAGAGGATGTTGAGCCTGCAGCATCGAACTCCGATCGCACACCAGATTCAAATCACAAGGATAAACCGACGAAAGTGGATTCCAATCCCAAGGATGACAAGGGGACAGCCTAGCCGAGCAAAGCTAATTGCACGCCTCGAATCGTCAGCCAGGATTGACAAGAGTTAAGCGTGTTGATGCGTCTGATCGCCTGATCAAAAATTTAGCCTGGTCGGGAATTCGTTGCTTCTTCTTACAACGCGTTCAAAGCTTGACGGATTCCCAATCTCATTCAAATTCAGAAAAAAACGACGCAAGGATAAACTTCGATGAAATGGTACCTGCTGATCAGCGTCCTGCTTTTCACTGTCGCTATCGCCATTGCTCCGGTAGATCGCCAAGCGAGCGATCTACGCGCAGAGGATGCGTCGGCGGGTACTGCCAAATCAGGAGTGACCGACGAGGGGTTACACGTTTGGTTTTCACTCGAACGTCCCAAGGGTCGCCGTTACCGCCGGCCTTATTTGGCTGTCTGGCTGGAAGACGAAGACGGTTTTCCCGTAAAAACAGGTGTGCTGTGGCTGCAAACCGATCAGCCAGGTCCTCGATGGCATCGAGACCTGACCCGCTGGTACAGGAATGATCGGATGCGGAAATTGGTCGAAAAAAACGATTTGATCGATGGTGTCTCGGGAGCAACTCGTGGGCCGGGCAATTACCAGGCTCACTTCGACGGTACGGATAATACCGGAAAACAACTTCCGAATGGAGAGTACACTCTGTGCTTGGAAGCTGCCCGTGAGCATGGAACTTATAAAATTATCCGCGAAAAGATTCGGTGGGGTGGTGAGCAAATTGCAAAAAAAGATCTCAACGGGAATATTGAGATCCCAAGAGCGTCCTATCAGTTCGTCCCCTTGCAGCAATAGGCTTTCTTGTTCGCCACCATGAGCTCCAGTAAGTTCTATCCCAGCTTTCGAAAAGAGTGGTACAGGAAAAGTGCTGCTGCCTTTCGTTGGTTGCACATTTATCTCTCGATGCTCGGTTTCGGGGCCATCATGTTCTTTGCCGTGACTGGTATCACGCTTAACCATCCCACATGGCTTGGTGGAAGCGAACAGTATGTCGAAGATATCTCTGGGGAAATTCCTGTTGAGTGGTTGCGGAAGAACCCAACGGAGTTAGAAATTGCAGAGACGCTTCGCGAGCGTCACCGGTTGCGAGGCCGAGTAAAAGAATTCGAGAGCGACGAGTACGAATTTATGCTCGTCTACAAGACCCCCGGATATGCGGCTGACGTTTTTATTGACCGTGAAACTGGGAATTACAGCGTGACTGTGACTTCCACCAATCTCGTTGCGGTGATGAATGATCTGCACAAAGGGCGCGACAGTGGCGCCGTCTGGAATATCTTGGTGATTGACGGTTCAGCGATACTGATGCTATTGTTTTCACTCTCTGGATTCGGGCTTTTGTTCTATATCAAACGGCGCCGAATGACCGGGTTGACGACTGCTGTCGTTGGGACACTTCTAATGTTCGGAATTTGGATTTGGTGGATTCCTTGAACAGCCTCTCTGACTTCGAGTCAACGGAAATGATCGGTTTGTAATGGCGGATTCGCACGCTCCCGCCTGTTTCTAATCGACACGATCGTCGGCAATGCTGCGTGCATGACCGAAAGCATTTCAACGAAACGGAGCGATGCCATTGGGCACGGTAATGCCAACGAAGACGGAGTTTTTGATTGTAATGATTTGGCGCGACGCTTTTAGGCGAGTGAGTGCAGGAATGCGGCAGTTGGCGGTGACTTTGTAGTGAAGCGACTGCCCTTGGGCTGATCGCCACCTGGTCTGCAGGATTTCATGGTGGGTAGAACTTTCACTGTCGCGTCTATTGAAAAGGTAGACTTTCTGGTAACGGTTATTTTCTGAAGCAGTTTTTAGGTCGATTCTGAGGTTGGCACACGTGGAATTCAGATATCTCGAATCGGATGAGATTCCGAAATTGAGTTGGTGTGGCTGCCTTGAAAAAGGTAATGACGAAGTTTTCGTTGTTCATGGTAACGGAGTTGAGACGACCGACCGCTGTTTTCATGAGGGCGTCTGGTCCGGACAATTTGCAGACCATGCGATTGACCAAGCCATCATGATGTCTGGATCGGGGGCTCGCGTTTTCAAAGACGACGTCCTCTTCGTTACCCCTTCTCATCTCGGTGAAAAAATCTACACGGCTCAACGTGGATCGTTGTTTTATGCCGCGAATTCACTTACGTGTCTCTTTGCCGCTTTGGGAGAGAAGCCATCGATTGACGAACCAGACTATCATTTTCGGGTTTTGGAGTCATATCGACGTGGAAACAGTGTTGAATGTATTGACCTAAAGACGGATTCCGGAAATTCAATTCAAATACGGAATACAGCGAATTTTTATGTCGGGCGTGATTTGCAAATTCGCGTAACGCCAAAACCGGTTTCTCCATTTCCAAAGAATTTCGACATTTACATCGAGTCGCTCCGTGAGGTATCTGCGAGGTTGATCGCAAACGCGACGGACGTACAACGCAAGCAGTCTTTCATTCCACTCACCACGGTCAGCGTAGGATATGATTCCACGGCCGTAGCAGCCCTCGCTGTTTCATTGGGTTATTCCGATGCGTTGTGCATCCAATCAACGTTGGAAGACGGTCGGTCGGTTGCCGAACGGCTTGGTATGAATGTGATGACCATCGACAGAGAAGCATTCATGCGGAAGAAGTGCAATTCTTCAGAATTCTATGTTCTTGGGCTGGGGCACGCTTCGGTGTTTTCGGAAGTTGAGTCGGAATTGCCAGGGCGACTGCTGCTTACCGGATATTACGGTGATTCCATATGGTCTTTAAATCGCGAGATCTTCGAAGGGGCGGAGATATCCAGCATGCCCACTCCTGAGGGGATATCGCACGCTGAATTTCGGTTGCGTGTCGGATATTGCACGATGGCGCTTGCATCGTTCGGTGCGGAGCATGGCGTTCAAATACAAGCTGTTTCTCGATCCAGAGAAATGCGGGCGTGGCAAACACGTCCCCGGAGTTACAGTCGGCCCATTCCGCGGCGAATGGTCGAAGCTCAAGGAGTCCCTCGGGGATTTTTCGGCCAGGTGAAGAAAGCCACGGGGCATGTCTTTATTTGGGACTCAATGTCCCCGAGTTTAAAACGGGAATTTAGGAATTTCTTGGCTCAGATCCCCGAAACGTTATTGGAAGATCGGCGTTCTCTGGCTGCAAGAGCAGGGGGATTCGGAATCAAGCTGGCTTATTTCGTTTTGTCGAAGGTGCCAAGACGATTTGTGCAATTTCATCGATCAATCCAGCGATGGCGCTATGTGGCAAGGACGCATTGGCTTTGGGCTTCGAAGGAGCTCTACGCCTACCATTGGGCAATTGAAAAAAATATACCCCGATACAATGCCGTGCGCAAAAAGCTTGATGACCTTCTGGGCAAGCCATGCAAGCAAACGCCTTTCCACAAGGAAGCGAGGGATTGAGTTCCAAGAACGCTCTGACTTGATCGAGTTCTTTTGAGTTAGCGATTGCTGGGACTTTCCAGCTTGGTGGAATGCGATCAATCGACCGTCGTGAACGGTGAGGCGGGTAGACCTTCCTTGTTGTATAGATTCACGCGTGGGTTTGAGTCGTAGGCGTAACGCACATTCTGTGGCTCAGCAACCTCATCGCTCCAAACGACAACCGTTTCGCCGTCGATCGTTGCTTTCGCTCGGTGCCAGTTGCCATCCTTGTCCTGTACGGAGAACTCGGCGATCTCGGCGTCAGGCGTCTCGCTTACAGGATCGAGGTAGTACTCACCACCTTTGTCGGCGACTAGCAGTCCACTGCCGACATGATCGAAGGTAATGCGAGCCTTGTTGCCCTCGATCTTATGCGCCGCGTAGAGCGGGCCGGAGGGAACGATGTTTTTGTGGTAGTTATTCGCCAGTGCCCACAGCGAAAGTCGATGTCCGACGTCTTGTTTGTTCCTTGGATGAATATCCTTCTCCGCGCCGATGTCGACGATGACCGCCATGCCCGTGTTGGGGACACGCAATGCGCGGCGCTGACCTTCACGGATCGGTCCCCAGCCGCCACCAGCTGGTTGGCCAGTATGGTCGCTGCCGAAGTCTGCCAGCTGCACCCAGTAGAACGACAGGTCTTCATTCTGAAAGACCGAGCGCCAGCCCTTGACGAGCGCTTCTTTCAGGTAATCGTAACGCAGCCCGTCGCCCGCATTGGATTCGCCCTGGTACCAGATCGCCCCGCGAACGCTTAGCGGTGTGAGCCCCGCAACCATCCCGTTGTAGATTTGCGTCGCGCCGCCTTTGTATTTGCCTTGCTTCAGATCGGCGACGTAGTCTGCCAGCTGCGGTACCTGTTCGAAACCGACTGGCGGTGTGAACGGCTCGATACGTTGACCGCCCCAGTTCGTGCCGATCAGCCCGATCGGAATACCCAGTTCCTTGTTAAGTGCACGGCCGAAGAAGTAGCCGACAGCGCTGAATCCGCTGATCGTATCGGGCGAGCAGACTAGCCAGTCCGCTTCCTGTGCGTCCTGTTGCGGTTCGTTCTGCGTAACATGTTTGGGCACGTTGAAGAAACGAATGGTCGGGTGGTCGGCTGCGGCGATCTCCTGCTGCCCGTTGGCTGCCTGGTTAACCGCCCATTCCATGTTGGACTGGCCTGAGCAAATCCAGACCTCGCCGAGTAGGATGTCCTTGAACTCGATCTTCTCCTCGCCGCTCACGACTTGGAGCTCGAGTGTCTTGCCTTCGGCCTTTCGCGCCGGGAGTGCGACGAACCACTTGCCATCCTCGCCAGCTCGGAGCGATGATGTGGCCGCTGTTTTCAGATCGCTTAAACTTACCACGACTTTTGCCCCCGGCTCCGCCCAGCCCCACACGCGGATGGGCATCTCCTGTTGGAGCACCATGTGGTCACCGAATACGTTGGCGACTCTTAGCTCGGCGTTGGCCGTCGGGGCGAGTAGTAGTAGCAAGATGAAGGTGAGCGAGCGTCGCAGGTTCATTGTTCTCTCCGTTTGATGCATATTGATTCTTGGCCCGTATTTCCCAATCGAGTGGCGGCCGGAACCGCTTCAAGTGTTCACTGGCCCGATGGTAACATTTTTCGCTTGCGGTGAAAAACGCCGCCGAGGACGAAGATCCTCGGCTTTCTTGGTCTTGAAGTTGAGCGAGTTGGGATCGCTGATCGAAAGCGTAGTCGTGCGAACCGGTGTCTTGCGTGAGAAAGTGTCGCAGCGGGGCGTGATTCTTGTTTGGCTGGCAGGAAATACCAGGCTGGTCCTGGGATGAATTCATCACTGAGCAAAAAAAGCTGGAAAGAAAAATTATACTGACTGATCAGGCATTGAGTTTTCACGAAAAGGTAACCAACTCGTTGTCGAATCCGCATTTGCTGGCCGTATCGGGGTGTCAATTTATTGGCTCTTTCGTTCCTGCCCCAAGTGGGGGTGGTTGCAGCCAAGATTGTCGCTTGCGCGACGGTAGCTTTTGGTGACCGCGGTCGAAGGTGTGCCCCGTAAACGAGCGTAACAAAGGATTTCCTGCTCTGTCCCAACGTGCCGAGGGGGTCTCGAATCGACAACTAAATGCTTAGCGCAAATTGGAACGAAAGATGCGTTCGAGAAAATAGCTTGGACTGTCTTGCTTGGGGCGTCGTCAGAGACTAGGTTCTGGGAGAATCACCTGTAAGGATCTTCTGATACACCGCGTGGAAAAGTTGTCTGACAGGATTCAACGAGATTCGTGGCCGGTTGCTGTCTTCAGTGCTGACCTGCGAAGCGGTGCTTGGCCACTTTGTTTTTAAGCTAGTTCCTACACAATTCAAGTGAGTTAATCTAGCAATGAATTTATTTACATTCGGCCGTATCGGCATTCTCGGAATTGTAATCCTCGCGCCTAATTGGTCGTCTGCAGAAGAGCTGAACGGAGTTGTTCGACGGTATCAGCAATCTTTGATCGATCAAGATCGCACGGGAAGTAATGCGGTCATTCTTTTTCGCGATGGGCGTCGTATCTGTGATCAAACCGTGCAGTCCGGTAAGCAGGGGGATCGAGACATCAACTCACGGACTTTGTTTCCAATTTGGTCCATGAGCAAACCGATCACGATCGTTGCGACGATGCTCTTACATGAGCGCGGTAAATTTGACTGGAATGACGAAGTGTCAGCCTATATTCCTTGCCTGAAGGATCTCCGGTACAAGGAAAATGGGCAGCTCAAGAATTGCAAAGAACCGCTTCGTATTATTCACCTCATGACGCATCAGTCGGGATGGTCGTATCCAAGGCGCGAGAATGAAATCGACGTGGGATCTGTACCTGATGTTAGCTTTGATTCAATTTATCCAAACCAGACAAGGTTTGACAATCTGCAAGGATTTGTGGAAGCCTGTGCAAAACAGCCGTTAGCCTTCGAGCCCGGAACGCGCTTCTTGTATGGGGTTAACCAAGCGATTCTCGGACGTTTAATCGAAGTTATTTCTGGTCAGTCATTTGAGACGTTCCTGCAGCAAGAACTTTTTGAACCTCTTGGCATGATCGATACGGGATTCTCACTGAATGCCGATCAAAGAACTCGATTTCAGCCCTTGTTCATCAATACAGGTTCGTTGAAGGGTTTTACCTATCTTCTTGACGAGATGAGCTACAGTCCCGGCAGTCAGGCCTGTTTTGGTGGGGAGGGCCTTGTGTCGACGATGGAGGACTATGCCAGATTCTGTGAAATGCTTGTTGCAGGTGGGGAGTTTCGCGGAAAACGTATTCTATCTGAGGACAGCCTTGCCACCATGACGAAAAAGTGGGCCGACGGATATCCCCAGGAAGCCAATGCTGACCCTGATTTAGATGGGCATTACTTCGGCTTCTCTCTTTTCATTCTGGATGATCCTGAAAAGAAAGAGAAGAATGTGCCGCGAGGAATTTACGGATGGGCCGGCTATCACAACACCCATTTCTGGATTGATCCTGAAAACAATCTGTTGGGTTTGTTCATGAGTCGAGCACGTCCGTTTGACTGGGGGATTCCATTCGGCTTGAGAGAGGTCGTCTACGAGCAGCTTACAGCCGAGGATGAGTAGAAAGCGGGCCGGGGAGGGTTGTTGATGAAACGTATCCGAAACCTAGTTGTGTCGTGGTTCCTAATGCGTTTTTGTGCTCTGCTGGAAAAAATTAGGAGTGTGCACTTTTTGAATGCCACGGTCGACTAGGATTTCTGTCTCTTATGAGGCTACGATCGGGACAGAAACAATTTCGTATCAACTTAATTGGCACTTGGCACGAGCGAAATCGGAGGTCGTGCTCTGCGCTCCCGGGATTTGGCAGCCAATTCGATAACCGAACTATTGGTGGATTAAGTCGACCATTGAATTGGCAAACGCATCTCCAAGTCGAACGAAGAACGCACCGCTTCCAAGATAGTGATAAGGACGGTCACTGCCAACCGTGTCCCATTCATGGAAATGCTCCGGCCAGCCTTTTTGGAAGACGTCATTGGAGTACAGAGAGTACTCCTGATAACTCTCGACAGCTGCCACATTGTTGGCGGCTCCCAAAGTCTCGGCGGCTTCTCGTTGGGCGAGGGAGACTTTATTCTCCGCCACTTTTTCAGCCGTTACTCCTGTTCCTAGCACTCCAATTACAAATGGCATGTTTGGAGTCTTATACTCTTCACGAACATCGTTGACAAAAGCGACCATATTGTCTTTATAGTTGTCTCGGAATTCAGGGGCGAACTGATCGTTGAATCCCTGGAACCAGACGAAGCCATCGATTTCATAGCCCGTCTTGGGATCATACTCTGGATGATGTTCTTTCAGATTTGCGAGTACCTTCTGAATGGCTTCGTTCATCATTCGATAATTCGATCCAGCATTCTTGCTGATTTCATCGGCCTTGTCGCTTGTCTGTTCCTTCTTGTTGAGTTCATAGGTTCCGGCGGATGGAGGACGGAAATTATAATGAAGCGATTTGCCACCCCAGGAGGTTTTAATCAATAGGATGGGGCCGTCGATCTTCTGCGCGAGAGAGAGGCCGAAGCCATATTCGGGCCCGATTTTTTCCGTTGAACCACCGTAACCGATTCCAAGCTTACCCGCTCTCTTGTTGCCGTCGGCAATCGAGCTGATATAGACTCGATCGGAATCAACACAAGCTGAAGTGACTTTTTCTTTGTACGCTTCATGTGCGGCTTTGAGGTCTTTGACCTTAGCTTCCAGGGCCGTTTTTTCTGGCCCGTCGCTCATCGCTTTTACCTTTTCGTTGGAGATTCCTCCGGTCAGTTCGTCCAGCTTTCTTCCCCGCTCCAATTGCTTTTCCAGAGTTGCTCGGGAAACAACGCTATCCTGGCCTAAGACCGATTGCACGAGTTCCTGGTCACGAGTGTTGTCCGATGCAAGTAGAGTAGCAATTGTATGTGCTCGTGCGTGTCCCACCATATTCGATTGCCCTGCCAGGATGAAAATCTTCAGAGGTTCCCCAGCAAAGGTCGAACTAGCGATTAGAAAGAAGAGGGTTGCAACAGCCGGTTGCTGGAATTTTTTCGGCATGATTGAAACTTCTTTTTTTAGGTGAAAGAATGACTTGGTTTTGTCCCAGGTGTTGATTCTTTTCGTGGGTGAGCATCCGGGAAGATTATCATACCCGATCGTAATCTACTTCGATCCATAAACAGCCTGCCGAAGTTGTTTGGGGATCTCATAAGTGAACTCTCTAGCCCTTGTCATAAAGAGAACGTACAGCTCGTTTTGTGGATCAATCCAGAAATGGGTGTTGTGATAGCCAGCCCATCCGTAGATGCCACGTGGAGCTTTCGAAGTCTCCTTGGCCGTATTGTTTAGCACAAATACACTGAATCCCATGTCCGTTCCTGGCCAGTCATCGGGGGAAATTTCCTTACTGTGGATTTCCGTCATTTCCTGGATGCTCGCTTTTGAGACGAGGCGGCTGTCCCGATCAACGCCTGCTTTGGCGAGCATAGCACAGAACCTCGCGTAGTCGCTCGGGCTGGAAACGAGGCCATCGCCGCCGAAATGCGCACGGCTCGTTGGACTGTAATTCAATTCATCGAGAAGGTGCGTGAAGCCCTTCAAGCCACCCGTATTGATGAACAGTGGCTGGAAGCGTTTGCGCCTTTCTGAATTGAGCGCAAAACTGGTGTCATTCATCCCGAGCGGGTCGAAGATCGTCTTCTTTAGATAATCGGAAAATGACTGCCCGGAAAGCACCTCCACAAGCCGGCCGAGGATGCCCTGGCTATTCCCGTAAAGAAAATCAGTTCCGGGGTCAAACGCCAGCGGATAGCGAGCCGCTACTTCGCAGTATTCCTGCAGATCACGAAACCGAGTTTGATTGGCTTCGGGTTCAATATTCTCGGCCGGGATGCCGTCCATCGCATAATAACCGTAGCCGGATCGATGCGTCATCAAGTCAATGATCCGTAGCGGTGTTTTAGCTGGGCGTATCGTCTTACCTTCCCGTACCGTAAGTGTTTCAAAGCAAGCAATGTATTTCGAAATTGGGTCATCCCAATCGAAGAGACCTTTTTCGTGGAGAGTCAACATCGCGACAATCGTGATCGGCTTGGACATCGACCAAATTGGAAACAGCGTTTTGGGGGTGACGTCGCGATCGCCCTGTTTGCCAGAGTTCTTAATCGCCTCATAAATTACTTTGTCACCTCGGGCTACGATCACGATGTTGCTGCCGGTAACCTCATCACGAATTAAGTTTTTTTGAACGTATTGCAAATCCTTTGCAATACGTGGATTGAGTCCATGCATGAATTGATTCGATTCGTCGCTATGAGCTTGAGTTGATGAGATGCATGTTGCTACAGTGAGAGTGATGAAACAACGATGAAGTAGTTGAATCGTATTGTAATTCATATTGAGCTTTCGTATGAGTCTGACAATTCGCCATACAGAGGGCGCCTCGTACCATTCTAGGCGATTCTGTCTGTTGATACGAAAACCTTCTCGACTTCTTCCGCAGTGGTTACCTCTCGAATGATGCTCTACGTGCTGGTCGGCTTGGGCATCGACATTCTGTTTCTGTTTTTCTGCTTTGTCGAGGACGGAAATGATTGTTCAGCAGCAGAAGAGGCATTCAAACGCTTTGCCGCAATAGATATTGCCCCGGATGAGTCACAAGTTGTAACATTGCAACGGACAGATCTGGTAGACATGTGATACCGCAAGCTTGTGGTTCTGGATTCTCGAGGAAAACGTTGGTCGGTTCTGCAGTTCAATGCAGACGAGTTGATTTGGCAGCACGAACGGATGGTGCAGATCCGAGTATCGTTAATGGTTTTCTAATCGTCCGCTGAGGTTCGCTACCATGGTTTACGCTGAGTCTTCTTACAAAAAATCTTCGTGAAAACCAAGGATGGCCAAAGACTCACATTATCGATCTATGGAACGACCAAAAGCAGTCTTGTTTGACTTGGATGACACCCTCTACGACCATCTGCATAGCGCACGACAAGGGCTGATTGCATTGAGTCGGCGGCATCCGACCTTGCGGGATGTGCCAGTACCTGTGTTAGAAGAACGTTATTCTCAAGCTCTTGAAAAGTTGCACCTGCAAATGCTCAGGGGGGATCTGACCCAGACGGAAGCACGAAGCCGGCGGATGCAGGAATTCTTCGGTAGTTTCCAGATTCGACTCACCCATGACGCTGCAATCGCTGAACACAGTCGGTTTCGCCACGACTGTGATCGGGCTTTTGAACTCGTGCAGGGGGCAGGGGAAATCTTGCGTTGCTTACGAGAACTCGAAATGAGAATGGCAATTATCACAAACAATCTCGTTTCAGAGCAGATCAGCAAGTTGAAGCAGTTGGGCATCGAGAACTATTTCGAGGTCGTTTCCATTTCAGAAGAAGTGGGGGTCTCCAAGCCTGATCCCAAGATTTTTGAAATCACCCTCAATCGACTCGCACTCCAAGCCAACGAGGTTGTCATGGTTGGCGATTCCCTGGAAAGTGATATTCGAGGAGCGCAGGCGGCAGGGATACGAACGGTCTGGTTGAAACGACGTCCGGAGTTGCAGGGTCAGCTGCCGCCGGGAATCGCCGTTATCGAGAGCGACTTTTTGAAACACGAAGAATCGTTGGCCCGCATTCTCAATCATAGGGCCAAGGCAACGCCCGGAGATTAAAGCCGACCTTGCTAACAGTCTCGACTGCCGCCCGAGAATGAACAGAGGATCGAGCTACGAGCTTATTCGAAGCTGATATTGAGTCGGAACATCGGACCGTGAACTAGCCTGTCGTATGCGTGAGCGGTGATGATATCCCAGGGGAACTCACTCCCCGCGCAGAAGATCCCGACATCACCTTCGAGCCACAGTTCGTTGCCTGGGCGGATCATTCGCCGAATTCGTGCCCCGACGATGGGGTCGACTCAGTCGATGCGACCTGGACTCGCTTTGGCGGTCTCCTTTTTGACGTTGAAACCGTTGACATTCAATGTCTCGGTCGACTCAAACATCTGATTCCAATCGCGGGCGGCGCCGAACAGATCGATCGTGGTGGTGCCACTAGCCACTTTGCAATCTCATCGACTATGCCTAATTCAACGAGGGCCGGTTCGATGTCGAGGCCGACGCCAGCTGAGAGTGATTGGTCGGGCCCGGTATTGACGGCTGATTTTGAACGCCTGATACCCGCATACATCATTTCGGGAAATAACTCTAACCGGCCTTGCCGTATTTTCGTGTAACCCATGACAGGCATTTTGCTCGGGCTTTCCACGGTCTCAATCGGATTGGCATCGACCTCGATTGATCGACCGATAACTGTTTGCGTTCCTGTGCTCCAGGGTAGCCAAGTGTACGGGACTACATCAATGGTTCACCTGGTTTGTGGAGGTGGCGCGCAATCGTCGGTTGAACAGTCATCGCAGCTTGAATCGCAGTTGCCATTGGCGTGAGACTTGGGAGCAACGAATCCCAGGATCGATACGAACTCGAGAAGGCATGCTCAGATTTGTAATTCTATCAAATGAGCAGCAAGGTGTTCGATACTTGCTTTTGGGCAGCATGTTTTTGCTTCCCAAATACGCAGCCAGATGAACATAAAAAGATTTCTCGACGTCAAACGGTTTTCAGCGATGGACTCTCGATGTTTTGCACGTTGATGACGTTTCAGAGTATCGTCAATGGTCTGCTAGACGTTCGTTAAGGATCGTTCCGATCTGCTGCCCTGACTCTTTATTCAAAACATGTTCATGAAGTCCGGGGACTACTAAATATTCACATTTGGATTGAACGACATTTTGCCAATGATGATGTTCAATGGTGTGGGTAACGGCGAATTCTCGACTGTGTATCAAGGTTACAGGGCCGCTCATGACGCCGGGCCTGTAGGCGTTAGCAGCTTTCACGCTGGATGTAACATCTGCTTGCCCAAAATGCTCGCTCGCGAGAAAGCTTAAGTCGTTCCTGACTGTCGCGGTAAGTAGGTGTTGGAGGCGATAAACGAGGTAGGACCAACGGCGTCGTAATCGCGCAATCAGTGATTTCGGTTGCTGTATCGATTCTTGGGCCAGAAAAAGTGGCAGCTTTAGACATTGCTGCAACCGAACACCTAAAGTCAACAATCTTCCGAGCTCTGATTTGTGTTGGAAAGGTTTCGGGAATGGAGGATCGATCAAGACCAGAAGTCCAATCTCTTCGCCATCTTGTTGAAGTTGACGAGCAACCTCAAACATCAATAACCCGCCGAAACAATAGCCGCAAAGGTGGTAAGGTCCTTTGCGTTGAACTGCTCTTAAACCATCAATGATGGTTTTTGCAGCCTGTTCAATTGTTTGGTTTTTTTCTTCAGGAGCTTTGAGCCCATAAGTCGGTTGTGATTTGTCCAGGTAGGTCAACATGTGATTGTAGAGGTTAAACCCACCCACAATACTTTGGCCGACGAATAGCGGTGGTCGATTGCCATTGGGTTGAATTGGGCGTACTGTGGAACGGGTTGCGGTCGTAGAGAGATAGGGATTCGTAACCGTTGTCTGATCCGTCGCACCGTGGATTTGGGGAGATTCACTTTCCAAATGGGTGGATAACAGTCGAATGGTGTCATTTTCCCAGACTTCGTCAGCGGAAACATCTTGTCCGAGCATTTCGGCGAGTTCCCCTGCTATGTTGACGAGTGACAGCGAGTCGACGCCCAGTTCCAAAAAGCTGACGTCGGCGTCGAGAGACTCAGAGGGAACATTTAGGAGGTTTGCGATACGATTCTGTAGCCAATCATGGATGACTAAATCATTTGTCATTGGGTAGCATCTCCAAGCTGTTACTTCGATACATATCGCGACACTCTTGTCTTTGTTTTTTTCCACTGCTGGTCTTTGGTAGGGTGCGGGGTCGAACGAAAACAACCTCACTAATTGGAATGTCGGCGTGGCAACTTATCGCGGTCCTTATCTGTTGCTCCAGATCTCGAATCGCAGCGATCTCGGGATGACGTTCGTAGATCGCGACCACTAAGATGACACGTTCAGATCGCTCTCCCTGAACGCTAAAGGCGATGACACAACCTCTCAGTTTCGTTGCGTCCACCTGCTCGGCAATTGCTTCAAGGTCCTCTGGGTACAAATTTCTTCCATCCAGAATCATGATGTCCTTAACGCGTCCAGCAATGTACAATTCGCCATCGCAAACAAACCCAAGATCGCCGGTTGCGAGATACTGGTCAGGGTTATCCAATGGCTGTTGGCAGTAAGTCTGTTCGCTCACCTTGGAGTTGTTCCAATAACCGGGAGTCACACTGTCTCCTGAAACCCAAATCTCTCCCAAGCTGTTCGGAGGCAAGGGTTGGCGATTGTTTGGATCCACAATTTGTATCTTCGTTTTGTCCGCTGGTATGCCGCAGCTTACAAGGGCCTGGCCCGCAGGATCATCGATCACCTCGCCGTCTCGTAATGCTTCGCGACTCACGAATTTGAAGGTTGGTCGTTGATTCAGCGGTGTACTGCTTACCAATAAGGTTGACTCTGCCAGTCCATAGCATGGACGCATCGACTCAGCGGCAAAGCCACAAGAGGAAAAGCTTTCGATGAATAGCTCGATGGAAGAATCGCGAACCGTTTCAGCTCCGTTCCAGGCAACTCGCCAGGATGAAAGGTCGAGTTCAACTCGCTGATCGCTGTCGACTTTTTGACTGCAAAGGTCGTACGCAAAATTAGGAGCTGGCGAAATTGTCCCGCGATATTTTGAAATCGCTCGTAGCCATCGAGCGGGCTTCATGACGAATGCTTCCGGGCTCATGAATACAAATGGACAGCCGCAGAAGAGCGATACGAATAACCCTCCCACCAGACCCATGTCATGAAATAACGGTAACCAAGAGACAATGATGTCTTCTGGCCCACAGTCGGATGCCAAAGCGATGGCACGACAATTCGCAAGTAGGTTGTCATGAGTGACAATAACACCCTTCGGATCTTGGGTCGATCCTGATGTGTACTGTAGATAGGCGGTATCCGTATGGGGTGTCGGTTTTGAACATGGACCGCCCAAAGCCAACTGTTCACACGTTAATATCGAACACTGGTTGTTTTCTTCAAAGCTGGAAAATAATTGCGACCGTGCGGCCATGGTTGCTTCGGAGGTGATCATGGCGCACGCTTCCGCATTCTGCGCGACCCGCGTCAATCGGTTGTGGTGGCGTTTGGGGCGAGGAACGCTGAGTGGTATGGCAATCGCCCCAATCCACATACAGGCAAGCATGGCATGCAGGTAGCTGAGGCCAGCGGGGAGAACTATCTGAACCCGCTCACCCACAAGATTAAGACCTCTTAAGGCACCCGCCATGCACATCACGCTTTCTAGTAGCTCGCTGTAGGTCTGGATCGATTCTTGTTCCTCACCATCGATCAGAAAGCAGATTTGTTGACAGTCCGACGGGCTTTTCAAGTGACTGCGCAGCACATCGATAATGTTCTTTGAACAATTGTCCCTATTTGAATGTGATCGTAATGTTGGACGGGAGCGATGAAGCATGTCAGGTTTTTCTTAACGTGATTCCAATTGAATCATAAACGGTTGGCGCATCCGTAAGGAAAGGAGAGGGAGGAAATCTTCGGGTAAGGACGCCGCGCGGCGAAAACGGAATTGTTGAGCGAGAGTTGCGGCGACGATAACGGCTTCCAGCAGTGCGAAATGCTTGCCAATGCAGATGTGTCGGCCAGTTAGGAACGGAATAAAGGCGCGGTTGCTTTCTGAGCTCCGATGTTGGAATCTGTCTGGATCAAACTGATCCGGGTTGTTCCATGCATCGGGCCGCCGATGAATCACGAAAGGACTGACAACCACATTGCTGTTCGCTGGGATCAGGTAGCCACCGATTTCCATCTCTCGAATTGCCGTTCGAGAAATCATCCAAATTGGCGGATAGAGTCTCAGCGTTTCGTCAAGGATCTGCCGCGTATAAACCAAGCGAGGAACATCTTCCATCGTGATGGGTTTGCCTTGCAAGATATGATCAACTTCATCGTAGAATGTCTGCATGACCTCCGGGTGGGACAAAATGGCGTGCCAAAACCACGACATGGTGACCGCTGTTGTTTCGTGTCCTGCGATGACAAAGCTTAGGACTTCGTCCCTAAGTTGCTTCTGAACCGCCTCAGCGTCGTTGTTTTTGAATGTCTCGCAGAGGCTGCTTAGAAACGGCATCCGACCCGCCTCGGAATTTTGGGTGACGTTAGATACCATTTCCTCAAGGGTCGTCATCGCGCTGCTTAATTCTTTATTTGCTCGCGGTCCGCGAATTAAAGGCAATCCAAAAACGGCACTGTTGGTGATTTCTCCTATCTGTTGTAAGACCAGTGAGAATGGTTTGAGAAACGCATCGCCGAGGTCACAGTTAAACATCGGCCGCGTGATATTGGACAAGGCGATGCGGTTCGTCAGATCCGCAAAATTCAGAACGCGATGGTCGGCCGATAGTCCGTTTGTTTCTTCTATCGTGACAGCGCGAAAAAGGTCCACCAGTTTGTTTATGCGTGCGGGAGTGAATTCAGGCAATAAGGTGCGTCGACTCCGTTCCCAAACTGGGCCATCCGACACTAATAGACCATTCCCAAGAATAGTCTTTAGTGGCGAATGGTCACTTCGCACGTAGTTGTGATTGTTGAGTACATCCCTCGCCAATTGAGGCTCGTTGACAAGTGTGAAAGTACCAAATCGGGTTTGGTATCGAACCACGTCTCCATAGGCGTCAACCATTTCCTGCAGGATATCGATTGGGGACCTACGATCTTGCGGAAATGCCAATTGGTTTGAGGGACCCGGGGGGCATGGGGCTGTCGACTGATTATTTTGTGGCATTCAAACGACCAGTCTGGTGTGAGGATCTAGCAGAATTGGCAGCCATGAAAGATGCATTCTATCGATTTCCGATTTTTCAATGGATCGACGTGGGGGCCGATTTCTACGAAATAATGTCGCTTTGCAAGTATGGTACAGAAAAGACCGGACCGGATTTCCGAGGATGCGCGCACGCCATGAAAATCGCGGCGGAATCCATTTAATTGCTGTAACGGTTTCAGGTGTCACGAATTCAAGGAGCAAGTAGGGCTAAGTCAGTTGTCACTGGACTGATGATGCCACGCTGAGGGACGCAATTCTGCGGCGACTCTAACGCGAATTGCGATCAATGGCCCCAATGACTCAAGTCGCGTTGAAGGATTTCCGCAATTTGTTCCACATCAGCGCGAAAGTAATCGCGTAATTCAACACGTAGGTCTTCCGGCATTGGTTCCGTAATCGTGATTGGTTTTGGGCAGACTGCGCTGAAGACGCCGAGGATTATCTGCCTCGGAAGACCGGTAAAAAATTGGCCCGCAAATTGGAACTGTCTTGGGAATCTTCGTCGAATCCAATTGATCCGTTCGATTTCCAAATCAGTCGTTTCGTTTTGAGGAGTGCAGTCAATCCGTACATCGGTTTTTAGATCGAGGAAGTCAAAGAGATCAGAGCATACGTGATGTGGTTGGGCGACCAAATCGTCAAATAGAATGAATTTCAGTTGCGAACGGTCGAATTGCGCGGTGTAGCGATCGACCTGATTCTTATACGATGCGGCCGCACGATAAAGAAGGAGGCTTTTCATGAGCAGTGACCGCGGCAACTGTTCACCTCGGCGTCTGGCGGGTTCAGCAGCCAATGCATCCCGAAAGGATCGAATTGTTTCGGACCCATTTTTGACAGCGAAACGAAACAGCGAGTAAACCATTTCGACTGGGTCACGCAAGATGATCATGATTTTCGCATTCTGATTGAATTCGTAAATGCGCTGTGCCGCAATCTTGGAGTAGAGGTACCAAACGGATGCTTCGCCGCGTATCAAATAATCATTTGCATCTTCAAATAGTTCTAGATAGGACTCCTCAGTATTGAGCGGGGGTCCTCGGAAACGCCATTTCAAATCGGTGGAAAAATAGTGCGGCTCCTTGGGATTTGACATAAAAATGTCAGGGTGCTGTCCAAGGTGATAGTACAACGATGTGGTTCCGCATTTCGGAGCACCAACAAGGAATAGATTGGGTTTGGTGGATAGATCTAAATGCGTCATTAATCATTTCATGATCAAGTGACAGCTGGGGAGCATTCGTTGTTCACGTTTTTTGAGATTGTTTTGAAAGTCGAATATAGGAATGCCATGAACCATGAATGCCGTTTGTTGACCGCTGATCGGCGAGTCTTGCAATAGTCTTAGCGAGGTAGTTGATTGTGCTTAGGTGAGATGATTGCCGGTACTCTATTATAGCATTTACGACGATCAAAACGATTCAGCTGAGACCGTTTGTTTTCAGTGTCGTTGAGGAAGCAATTCGTGATTCGGACGCTGGCGTTTTTTCTGTATTGTCTTTCTGCACCGAGCTAGTTGAACCGCGGGTTCGCTGAGACGCAGTTGATCATTTGAACTTTGTCTCTGGCTTCTTGTTCTAAGGTTCGGTTGTCAAAGTTGATTGACAATACGGTCGCTTGTCGGCAACTGTTTTGTCCGCAAGGAAAAGTGTCGTTGGGTGTGTTCGACTTATTGAACTTCATTAGGAGGCAACTCGGGAGTTGTCGTGTTCGGTTACGTTCCGTTGGCTTTCGCCATTGAATATCTTTAGTCCTTGGGTAGATTAGCTATGTTGGGAGGTTTCGTTCGGTGCAAAGAGGTGAGGGTGACACAGTGTTAACGCCAGTTCCTCTCAAGCTTCCGGACTCTTTTGAAACGCCCGTTATCTTCGTCGATCTCGAAAGAACCTTGATTGATGCAGATTTGATGTATGAAGCGATCGTCGATGCAGTTC
Source organism: Pirellulaceae bacterium (assembly GCA_029243025.1). Taxonomy (NCBI): domain Bacteria; kingdom Pseudomonadati; phylum Planctomycetota; class Planctomycetia; order Pirellulales; family Pirellulaceae; species Pirellulaceae bacterium. Next base: position 69,854 of record JAQWSU010000039.1, read on the forward strand.
GTAGCGATACTCGCAATCTGTGTCGTATTCCGCTCTGGGCTGCTGCCGGATCGTTGACGCTGAAAAATGAAATGCGGCACGTTGCAAAGCCGAGCCGTTTTCTTCCGTTCCGCGATGAATTGCTAAGCTTCTTGCGTTCTGAGCATCAATATGGCGTGCGGATCGTACTCGCGACTGCCTCACACCAAGATTGGGCGGAGGCGATTGCTTCCAGAGTTGACATGATCGATGGTGTTCTGGCAACGGACGCCCGCACCAACCTGAAAGGTGCTGCAAAGCTGGCTGAGATTCAGCGTTTTTGTCGTGAGCACGAGTATGACTCTTGGGGCTACATTGGAGACGACGATTCAGATCTTTCCATCTGGAAGGCTGCTACAGTTGCCTATGCCATTGATCGGAGTTCAAGAGGCATTCGAAAGTTTGAGGAAATTGAATCGTCAGCGCGTGTGTTCGGATCATCCGTTTCGAGCTGGCGAGCACGGGTGGAAAGCCTCCGACCCTACCAGTGGGTCAAGAATTTGTTGCTGTTCGTCCCGCTGATAGTCAGCCACCAAATTTTCAACTTGCCGTTACTGGTTCTGACGTCGTTGGCTTTCATTGCTTACAGTTCCACCGCGTCTTTCATCTACCTGCTCAACGATTTGCTGGATCTGAATGCCGATCGGCAACATCCGGTTAAACGGAATCGTCCCTTGGCTTCCGGTCGTTTGGCGATCACTCAGGCGGCAGGCATCATGGTGATCTTGGCAATCATCTCGATTGGCTTCGCCTCGGTTCTTCCGTGGGGATTTCAGTTTGTCTTACTGCTTTACGCAATGGCCAGCGTCTCCTACGCCTTCTGGTTGAAAACCAAGCCGATAGTTGATGTGATGTTACTGGCAAGCTTATATACGCTTCGCGTGATTGCAGGAGGCGCGGCTTCAGATGTTGTCCCCTCTGCATGGCTATTGGCGTTTTCTCTGTTTCTCTTTACTTCTCTGGCATTTGCAAAGCGATATGCCGAACTGTATCGCTTGCGGTCGGAGGCTGGTGACAAAGTTCCTGGTCGGGGCTATCAGGTTAATGATCTTGGATTGTTGGAGACGTTTGGAGCAATTAGTGGTTATTTGGCTGTGTTGGTGATCGCTCTTTATATTCAAAGCCCTGCCATAAATGCCCTTTATCAGAGGCCCGCGTTTCTTTGGCTGCTGTGTCCCTTAATCTTGTACTGGGTTAGCCGTCTTTGGCTCCTTGCCCGCCGTGGATCGCTCGTCGAGGACCCCGTTGTCTTTGTGACTCGGGATCGCGTTAGCCTGGTCATCTTCCTGGTGTCAATCGCGGTATTGGTCGCCGCAACCTAGTTGCGAGATTTATCATGCGAAGTGTCGCGAAACTACTGACTAGATCACAAGATACCGAATGGGTGGCAAGGGTTTAATCGATCGAAGAGATTTCTACGCCTTAGGGGTGGCGGGAATTCTTTGCGCGGTAATTTCCTGGGCCTGTTCTGAAGCCGTGTTTTCGAGTGTGATTACCTTGAATCAAACCGATCCCTCAAGCGAACAAGAGCCTCGTCCGTATTCGGAACTCATCCGACAAGGTAACATTTGGTTTGATGGCGATCCCTTAATCGTTTACTCGCAGATGACCGAGTTGTGGTCGGGGGCTCATGCTCTACGAGGCCAGCGTCATCCTCTTTTCTCACTTTTTACGACTCCTCTGGTCATAGCTATCCACGACCTAACTCACGTACCGTTTTCGATAATCATCAGGGTTTTACTCGCGATTTGGGCAGCCGCTGGTGGCAGTTTGTTCTTTCTGATTTGCCGCCAAATTACAGGGCGACTTTTAGAAGCATCTGTCTGGACTCTGCTTTTTGCGAGCAGTTCTGGATTTGTGTTTTGGAGTGGCATTCCCGAATCGTTTCCCTTTGGAATGGTGACTATTCTATTGCCGTTCGCAATGTTGGCGTACCTGAGCAGGTTGCGGCATTCAGAGATGCAGTTCACCTTGGCGACGTTCCTGTCACTTGTGGTCACAGTAACAAACGTGATGAGCGGTTTTATTTGCACGCTACTTGCTTTTCGTCCTAAGCAGAGCCTGGGAATCTTCAAGACAGTGGTTTGTCTCGTCGTCTATGGACTCTTCTTGCAGGCGTTTCTGTTGCCCCAGACTCAAAGAGTAAATTGGCTGCAGCTGAACGTGAGTAAGCAGTTGCGTTGGGGCAATGCACCGGAGTCGGGCGGTGCTTTTATGAAAGCAAGAGACGTTCTCGTTTGCGGGCAATTAATACCCGACGTCGCACAACGTGCAGTTCCCATTACAGCGGATAATGTAATGGCTGGACTTACGGTCCAAGCGGAGCCTTTCACGTAAGTCGGACAATTTGGTGTCGTATTGTGGTTGTTGCTTTTGATGCTCGGGGTTTATGCGGGTGGGCGAGTTGCATGGAGAGGTGACCACTTGTTTTTCGCGATTGCTTTTGTGGCAGCTGGCCAACTGGGACTTTATCTGCTCTATGGACAAGAAACATTTCTATACGCCGCACACTACGGGCCTGTGTTCACGTTGCTTTCAGCGTTCGTTGGTCGGACTCAGTTTCGTACCATCGCGACTTGCTTGGCGGTGATGTTATTGTTTAATCAAATTGCGCACAATTCGGCGGAATTTAATTGGAGCAGACAATTTCTCAATCACAGTGTAGTCAACAATCAACTTGTTATCTTGCATGATGTAAATCACAATTGATTAATCGAGATTGCAGGCGTGAAGGAAAAGTGTATCGCAGCGTTCGTTAAGGCGCCCTTGTGAAGTGATCCCTGTACCGAGCGCCTGACATGCCATCTTCACTAGCTAGACGGTTAGTGAAATGGCGGAACGACAAAGAAACTTCAGGACTTCGAAAGGGGAGAAGATGTCGTTGGAGGTAAACACTCTAAAAAAAATGCTTCATGAGGAAATAGACCAACTTGAAGACATGGCTGTCAGAAGAAGGTTACAGTATCTCATGGTTTGTTCCCCACCTGAAAAGCGAGAACAGCTTGCAGCAAGCTTTGTGGAAGTTGTTTCCAATTATTTAAAGGAGAATGGAATACAGAATCCTCCGATTCTTGATCAGGCTGAAGAAGATCGTGTGACCGTTCACTTCGAGGAGCTGAAAGAGGATGGTATTACCAGACTTGGGCCTCTTCTTTCTCCTCAACAGGCATCAGAGATTCGGGGCCATTTAGCCCATTGCCCTGTGTTTGGTGGTGGAACAGTAAACTCCGGAACGAAAACAGGATGGGAGCCCATCTCGGAGGCTAAAAAAAAACATGCGCAGTGTTCCTACAAGCTCAATGACTTGGTCGAAGCTCCTCACCTTCTCGAAATGATGTCATCTCCCGTTATGATTCGCCTCGCAACGAGGTATCTTGGCGCACCTCCTACGATTTTTTCCCCGAACCTATTTTGGTCCTTCTCTCATTCCAAAAAAGCCTCTGCGGGTCAGGTGATACACCGGGACTGGGATGGTTTTCGTCACCTTGCTCTTTTTGTCTACCTCGTCGATGTCGATAAAGAGAACGGAGCCCATCAGTATTTAAAGAAGAGCCACGCCCTGGATTCCATTAATGAACTCTTGTTGAGAGAAGAAGGTAAAAGCGAGTTGCCTTCAAAAAGCGATCTCTTTTATTATCATTTTGATGATCCATGCCCCGGCAATGAGCGGCTTTTGTCTCTCTTTTCAGAGGAGGAGGTTTCTCTGAGCGGTGTTGCTGGTGAGGCCTTTCTCGTCGATCCCTTTGGTCTCCACCGAGGTCATCCTCTGATCAAAGGCGAGCGTTTGCTCTTTTGGGCCCGATACAGTTTTTACCACAACGGAAATGCCGTCGATATTTCGAGATCCCTGATTCCGATGGAGTCCGTCCGTCAACGGATACCGAACGACCGCCTGCACAAGTACATGCTTCGAACCTTTATCGAGTCCGAATTTAGCGTGCTTTCAGAATCCGAATTACATTTGCCATCGTTCTTGTTAATGGATCCACCTCTAAGGTTTCATCAACCTAGAGAATCGGGAATGTTTGACCTTCTTCGTAAGTTGCTTTCCTGGAAATAAAACAGAGTCTGTTGGTTCAGACGACGACGGCAACATCGAAGTGGTGGACGGTGGAGTCATTTCGATAACGCTTGTCAAGTCAATTTATTGAAGGATAAGGCTCTGCTGGCAGATCGCCTCGAAAGGAATGTGCCTGCAAAAAGTTCTACACGCGATCTGACTTAGGGTTGGAGACTGGCCATTTTTATTCACGACCTGGGTTCTTGTAACCATCTTCCCCAAAGTTCTCGACGTTGTCGATTCAAGAACGAAGTAATAGGCAAGCAGAATTATTATGCCAATCAAGAATCCAGGTGTTTCGTCAAGAAAGGAAGCCCCTCTTTCGCCGCCAATGACCAAAATGACGACGCGAACACGAAAGGAACAATAGTTTGGGCAACATAGTCGATGGGTAAGTTTCTGAATCACGCTCTTCGACTGGCCGGCAGGATGGACAGTTGAGCGTCCAATGAGTGCGATACGGTTGTGGAGGCGTACGGATTTTCTGGAGTATCGATGTGGTTCTTTCGGGACTCTATGCGCCTCAGTTCTTCTGTTGGGTATTCACTTTTGATTTCGCGATGATCAGATACCGGCATACCAGGACCACCCGTTTTGGATGGATCCGCTCTCACCGCCGTCATTAAATTTATCCGTAACGACGATGCCTTTCAGATATTTCATGCTTTTGTATCCCAATTGCCGCTCAATTCTAATGCGCAGCGGGGCCCCGTGAGGGATGGATAGATCTCGGCCATTCATCCCGTATGCGAGAATGCTTTGGGGGTGCATCACATCAAGCATGTCGAGGCTGTCGACCCAGCCATCATACGAATAGAGAGTAACGAAGCGGGCTGTAGGGAGCAGACCTGCCGCATTCAGGACACGACTTAGGGGCACGCCTGTCCATTCCGCAATGGCGGACCAGCCCTCTTCGCACGTGTGCCTTGTAATCTGCGTCTGGGAGGGGAATTGTTTCAGGGCGGCCAACGAAAAAGAGCCGGGGCGACTGACTAGGCCTTCGACCGATAGGCTCCAGTCGGAAAAATAGTTGCGCTGTAATTGGCCGTAGATTTCACTCGGATTGGGTCGGTTGCTATCTGCCGGATTTGTGGTGCCAATGGCAGGAAACGAAGTGATGTCGTCGTGACTGTATTCCTTGACCAGTGACTGACCAGGTAGCAGAGTTCGGTGTGCGGCATAAGTGAGATTGTCACCCATCCGTAGAATGTTTCCGTAGGTCGGTGGTAGCTCTTTTGAGCAACCGGGGAGGTAGAGTCCGCCAACGGAGGCCAGTCCTGTAACGAGTGCTTTGCGACGTGTGTGTTGTTTCATTTCGACGCTTTTTTCCCCAAGGTCATTGCGAGCATCTGGCGTTTAAATCCTGACCTGCTGACCATTACCACATGCACGAGTAGAAACATGAAGAGAAAGATGGAATCAAAAAAATGAATTGTGCGGGCAGACTGGAATCCGCCAAACATGCCTGACAGGAAAGGGAAAGGAGCCGTAATCGCCGGTGACATTGCGAGCCCCGTAAGCACCATTAACGGGAAGGCAACGAAGATGACGACACAATACGCGAGCTTCTGTAGTAGCCCGTATTGAGGTCCACCCGTGGCAGGACGAATCTTCAATTGCAGATGGCGTTTTAAATCCTGCAGAAATAACGGCGGAGTAAACTCGCCTTGTCGGGGAACGAGATATCGCCAGAAATACCCAGTGAACATACCGGTCAGGACATAAATCCCACCGGCAATGAACAGGAACCAAGCGGCCAAGAAATGCAAGCTGCGCCCCCAGTTGTTCTGATTGTAGATATCGTAGGTGCGACTCGAGCTGATGGGCGGGGCTTGACCGCCGAAAAAACTTTCGCTGCCCTTCCAGCCGCCATGCTGATGGTTGCGGCTTATGGGGATCTCAAACAGTGCCGGTGTCAATTCGTTTCCGCTCTCGCCCCAATAGAGACGTGGGTGACACATGAGAATTACGAAACCCGATACTGCTAATGTCAGAAAACTTGTAGCAACGATCCAGTGTGAGATTTTGACCCACGGTTTGTGTCGTACTTCCGAGTCAGCTGAGCTATGAGTGCGCATCGGTTTGAAGAGGCGTTTGTTTCTTAAGAGTTGTTGCTAAAGCCGCGGTTCCATCATGTCGTTTTATATCCGCTACTCTTTTGGCGAAATCAACTACGCCTTGTGTAGCAGATGCCGCAGTCGGTTGTCTACCGAATTCTGAGTGGAAGAACAGAGGAAGTTGAGGCAAGGACTCAGGTTTGCAGCATGGGATGCGTGATGAGTCGTTGTACAATTAACGCTTGAAGATATCCATCTCGTTGAAGAAAAAGGACAATTCACGGGGTAATTTATGCGGTGATCTCGCACAACGTGACAGAAGGCCAGTTTGTTAAGTTGCAACTTATAAGGCGGGAGGCTTTGAGTGTGTCTACCAGGAATCTGCGGAGAGCATTGAGGGAGATAACTGGCATCCCAGATGCGTAGCGAACCAAGGAACTTTTTCGTACTTGAGGAGAAACCTAGTCAGATGAATCAATCAATGAATAGAATTCTTATCCGTGTTGCTTTTTTAGTCATCTGTGCTCCTGCCCTGGCCACGCCTACGCTGGCCGATGAAGTTTCGAATCAAGCGAAGGATTCAGAAGACGATGTTTACTACTATGGATCATTCACTCGTTTTCAACCAGGGAAAGAGGATGAGGCGCGGAGTTTTATCTATCAGCATTTTTGGACGGTCGACAAGGTGATTGGTCGAAAGCCTATCCCCTTTGATTTTGTCACCGGCCCCTGGGATCACGTTGTGTTTTTTCGTCTCGAGAATGGGCTTGCCGATGCAGAGATCGAGAAAACCGCCATGCTGCAACAGTGGAAGCAACAATTTGAAAAGCAAGAGGGAGGCTCGGAGGAAGCAGCTAAAGCACAAGCGAATTTTGACGCGATGGTCGATCAAACCGTCTCGGGATTATTTAAGATACCCTCCGACGACGTGGAAGTCATTGAAAACGCGTACAGTTGGAACGCCAAGGAAAGCTACTTTCGTGTGCAGTTCGTCAATTACAAGGCGGGTAAGAAGCCGGCTGCTACCGACTTGATCATGAAATATTTTAGACCGGCTCGGCAGAAAATTGACCGAGTCGTCGTACCGCTTTTCTCTGTCGCCGGACCTTATGATCAAATCGTATTCATCCAGATTGAGCCCTCAAGCCTCGAAAGCATTACCGCTGACAGCCAGGATGCTGCCTGGATCCAAGCAATGGGTGGTGAAGAAAAGGCGGCGAAAGCTCGCAGCCTCTATAACGGTTTTGTCCAACAGGATCTTCGAGAGATCGCGATTGGTCGCTGGTGTCGAGACCGCGCGGCCCGTCATTAGGCACCATCTTAAGCACTATCGCTGCTAGAAAAAGTAACAGCGACTTGGCGATCAGGTGACTCATTTGCGAGGTGACTCGTTTTTTGCTCTGCCGAATTCTGCCCGCTTTGCTAGTTGGTGCGGAAATAGGGTTGGGTGGCTTGTTGTTCGAAACGGTCGCCGATCGCTTTCAAATTGAGCGGCGCCTTGTTGCGGCGATTCCACCACTGGTCGGCCAGCTTGGGGTCATATTTTGGATTCTTCGTTGGCATCTGAGCACCGATTCGTTGGCGCCATATGGCCAAATCCTCTCGTAGTTGATTGGCCTTTTCCGGCATTGCAGATGCCAGGTTGTTTGTTTCGCCGATGTCGTTGGACAATTCATACAATTCAACGGAGCCGTCATCCAACCATTCGATCAATTTGAAATTTCCCTGGCGTATTGCGCTTGCGGGTTCACTGTGGTGATAGTGAGGATAGTGGTAATGCAAGGCCTCACGCCCAATGTCTTCTTTGGGGTCAAGCAGCAAGGGTTTGAGGCTGACGCCATCCAATGGCTGGTCGGGCGTATCAATTTCCGCAATCGCACAAAATGTCGGTAGCAGATCCCAGGTTGCTGTCGGCTGGTGGCAAAGGCTTTCGGCCGGCGTTATATCAGGCCAGCGGATAATGAGTGGAACGCGAATACCACCTTCATAGATCGTTCCCTTTTCTGCTCGCAGCGGCGCGTTGGTTGAAACGACTTGGCCATTGCGGGTGTAGATCTCCCGAAGTCCACCGTTGTCGGACGCGACCACGACGACGGTATTGTTCGCCAGTTGTAATTCATCAAGCGTGTCAAGCAGGCGGCCGATTTGCCTGTCTAAGTCTTTGATCATGGCGGCGTACACTGGATGGTTCACGCCATCATTTGGCTTTGGCTTGTGTTTGTATTTATCGACCGACGTGGGTTCGGCCTGAATTGGGATATGAACGGCATGATGTGACAGGTGTAAAAAAAATGGCCGATCATGTTTCGCTTGCTCTTTGAGAAACCAGATTGCTTGGTCGGTGATTAAATTCATTCGCTTAGGACCGTCTGGTCGGCCGTCACGCCACTCTTGAAATGACTCGCCGAGTTGCCCCGCTGTGATCTGATATCCGTGTTGTGAGGGGGAGTGTTTCGGGCCCCGGCCTAGATGCCATTTTCCAAAATAGCCGGTTACATAGTCTGCATCTCCGAGAGCTTCTCCGGGTGTTGTCAGATGGTGGTCGAGATGATCAGGCATCGGGGGCACGACAAGCTTTGCAAACGGCTTCCAGTGTCCTGGCAAGAAGTCGGTGATTCCAACGCGAGCAGAGTTCTGTCCTGATTCGATCGTACCTCGCGTCGATGAACAAACAGGCGTCGCGTAAAAATCGGTAAATCGAATTCCCTCTTTTGCAAGCTGATCGATCCGTGGGGTATCGTGAAATGGGTGCCCATAGCAAGCAAGGTCGGGCCACCCCATATCGTCGATCAAGACGAAGAGAATATTGGGTCGGTGCTCAGCCAAAGCTCTTTGGGAGACATTGATAGTGAGCAGCATGCCAGCAACGCAAACGGCAACGAATCGCAATGCCTGTTGAGATAATCTGCAGCGTGATTGGTTCTTCATTGATTTGCCTCGACAAGATTGCTAGGGCGAAAGCGATGCGGATGGAAGCGGATTTGGTTGATTCTCGCTTCTTTCACTGGATGATCGTATTGGCGATTTATTATTGGCTTGCAGCGTAACGCGTTGCTATCGCAAACCGGGAATGACAGATACACCAGATGTCGCATTTAAGACATTGTTGGAAAGACCAGGCTGTAATCGAACATCACCACCATGCAGCACTGTTTCCATGACGGTTCCTAGCAGTTGATCGGTGGTGATCGGTGTCGTTGCCGGTCTTTCTCCATGACTGGCTGATTGGCCAATGACGCAGCCGCCGGGGGTCCCGCCACCATGCAGCAGCAGGGGCGTCAGGTTTCCCCAATGGTCGCGCCCACCACGCGGATTGAGTTTTGGTGTCCGGCCCATCTCGCCGGTCGCCACAAGCAAGATATCGTCTTGTAAGCCACGGGATTCGACATCTTCGATGTAGGCCGATAAGGCGTGATCGAATGGTCGCCCCACCACTTCCATGCCTCGTTCTACGTTCAGATTGTTCTGATCCGCATGCATATCCCAGACGAAATCGGTGCTGACAGTCACAAATGTACAGCCTGCTTCGCACAAGCGTCGAGCCAGTAGCAATAACTTACCGAGTGACTTTGCATTGTGTCCGTAACGTTCACGATTGTTTTTGTCTTGCCAGGAATCAGGGAGGTAAAAATCTGCCGTATCGTAACGGGCTAAAGTTTTTGGATCCTCGTCGGATAAATCGAAGGCTTTCCCCACACCACCCATGATGGTCTCAAATGCCTGTTGTTGGATGCTGTCCAAACCAAGCCGTTGCGAATCGTCGAGTGCTCGCCGAGCGTTGTCCAACGTCGATAACAGCTGTTTACGGTCTTCCAGTCGTTGGCGAGACAAGTGTAGCTTCATGGACTCCTGCAATTTGCCATCGCCGCCAGGCAGAAATGGTTTGGTGGAGAGTCCCAAGTCACCCGTTGAGGTGAAATCTCCGAAATTTGGAATCGGGCCGTTGAGTTCTCCGTCAACGGCCTGAGGGAATAATCCGACGTTAGTCGGCATACCTGTGCGAGGGTCGTTTGCGCCCAAAACCTTGGCGACAATAGAACCCATATTCGCTTGCAAAGTCTGTGTGCTGACAATGGGTTGTAATTTGTGAGCGCTACTCCCACTTTGGTAGGATCGCACAATCGATGTGCGGTGAGCCCATTGTGCGAGGTTCGGCATGTTTGCGCTGTATTCCACACCGGGTACTGAGGTAGCGCAACTGCCGTAGACGCTGCGGATTTCAGACGGAGCGAGTGGCTTGGGGTCAAAGGTTTCAAATTGACTCGGGCCACCGTGCAGGAACAGAAAAATCACCGACTTTCCTGTGGCGAGTTGCGTAGCGGCTCTCAGGTTGGAAGCTCCGAACAGTCCGCTTGCGCCCAGTAGTCCCCCTACACGCAAGAACGTACGTCGATTACCGCCCAGTTGATCGGAGAATTCTAACGCTGCCATGCGATTGTTACCCAGTCCCGTCCCGTTCTTCACCGTTTTGATATCAAAAACCGTTTTCTATCCTAAAGAAGCTTGATCTCGTCGTCCAGGTAAATACCAGCCGGGTCTGGGGTTTGCTGTTTATTGCAAGTCCGTGCCTAATGCTCGCCAATCAGTTGGGGCCTGCGTTGGTGCGTTGGTGCGTTGGTGCGTTGGTGCGTTGGTGCGCAGGTGCGTAGGTGCGTAGGGAGATCAATGAAAAGGGCTGGATGCTTTGGCCGCCGGTGCGGTTTAGTTATGACACCGTCAATTATGAGCTTCCCGTCCCCGCCCCCGCACCGCCCAGCGCCGTCAACTGGCTGGGGACCGACGACCAGGGACGTGATGTGGTCGCGCGCCTCATATATGGCTTTCGCATCTCAGTGCTGTTCGGCTTCGTTCTCACCATCATCAGTGCCGCCGTCGGCGTCTCGGTCGGCGCGTTCCAAGGGTTCTACGGCGGCCTGATCGATTTGATCGGGCAACGGTTTATTGAAATATGGGCCGGCATGCCGGTGCTTTATCTGTTAATTATTTTGGCCTCCATCATTACGCCCAATTTCTGGTGGCTGTTGGGCTTGTTGTTGTTGTTCAGCTGGATGGGTTTCGTCGGCGTCGTGCGCGCCGAATTCCTGCGCGCCCGCAACCTGGATTTTGTCCGCGCCGCCAGGGCCTTGGGCGCCTCTGATTTAG